>MWCV01000017.1 GCA_002070215.1 Chloroflexi bacterium ADurb.Bin180
CAACATCCAGATGCGTGTCGAGCTGATCGTGCCCGTGGCTCTGGAGCAGGGTTCGCGCTTTGCCATCCGCGAGGGCGGGCGCACCGTGGCTTCGGGCGTGGTAACCAAGATCATCGAGTAATCTAGACCAAGCGCAGGGGGCGAGTGCTGACCGGCTCGTTACCCGGCGCTGGTGGAGGACAGATGCCAAAGAAACAGCGCATTCGCATCAAGATGAAGGCTTACGACCATCGGCTGCTGGACCAATCAGCGCGGCGGATCGTGGACACGGCGGAGCAGACAGGGGCAGCGGTAGTGGGGCCCGTTCCGCTGCCGACGCAGATAGAAAAGTTCTGCGTGCAGCGCGCCGCTTTCATCGACAAGGACTCGCGTGAGCAGTTCGAGATTCGAACTCATCGACGTCTCATTGATGTCTTGGAGCCAAACACCAAGACCACTGAGGCCCTGATGAAGCTCAATCTACCGGCTGGCGTCGATATCGAGATCAAGATCTAGGCGAATCCGCCAGGGGTGTGCTCTGCGCGGGGCACTTTCCTCCAAAACGGCGAGATGCGCTAGTTGGAGTTGACATGGGAACGAGAGAAGGACTGCTTGGGAAAAAGGTCGGCATGAGCCGCATCTTTGACGACCGTGGCCAGGTCGTGCCGGTGACGGTTATCGAGGCCGGCCCGTGCTACGTGACGCAGATCAAGCGCGAGGAAACCGATGGCTACAACGCCATTCAGCTAGGCTTTGGTGCTGCCAAGCGGCTGAACAAGCCAGAGCGCGGTCACCTGGCCAAGGCCACGCCTGTCAAGCACCTGCACGAGGTGCGCACGGATGACACGGGGCGATACACAGTAGGCCAGACGGTCAACGTTGGAGTGTTCAAGATCGGCGACCTGGTAGACGTCATCGGGTTGTCCAGGGGACGAGGGTTTGCCGGTGTCATGAAGCGGCATGGCTTTGCCGGCGGACCGGCCACTCGTGGTCAGTCGGACCGGCAGCGCCACCCGGGATCCATTGGCTCGACCAATACGCCGGGCTGGGTAGAGAAGGGCCGCCGCATGCCCGGGCGTATGGGCAACGCCAAGTCTACAGTGATGAATCTGCGTGTCGTGCTGGTTGATGCCGAGCGCAACCTGCTGGCGGTCGAAGGCGGGGTTCCTGGTGCACCGGATGGACTGCTGTATATCCGGCGCGCTCTCAAGACGCCCAAGGTACCCAAGGCGCCGCCGCCAACGAAGAAGTAGCTTGCCCTGGACCTCCACATTGGCGGGCACCGCTGGGTTGCGAAGGCGGCCAGGTCACGCCGATGGGGATGACCGATTCGTGAGGAGAGACTTATGCAGGTAAGTGTGCGAAACATGGCCGGTGAGACGGTCAGCGAATTTGATCTTCCGGAAGCGATTTTCGGGCTTGAGCCGAACGTGGCGGTAATGCATCAGGCCGTCCTGCGCCAGCTGGCCAATGCTCGCCTAGGAACGGTGGATACCAAGACGCGTGCCGAAGTCCGCGGCGGGGGCCACAAGCCTTGGCGTCAGAAGCATACTGGTCGCGCTCGCCAGGGCAGCCGGAGGGCCCCTCACTGGAAGGGCGGTGGCGTGGTGTTTGGACCCCATCAGCGCTCTTATGAGATGAGGATGCCGCGCAAGATGCGTCGACTCGCGTTGCGCAGTGCTCTCTCGGCCAAGGCGGCTGAGCAACAGATCGTGCTCCTGGATGAATTGGCCCTGGAGTCGCCCAAGACGCGCGACTTTGAACAAGTTCTGGGCAATCTGAATGTCCAGGCGAGCGCTCTGGTTGTCCTTCCCGAGCGCAACGACAATGTTGAGCGGTCTGCGCGGAACCTGTCAGATGTGAAGACTCTTCAGGTTACGTGTCTGAACGTATTCGATATTCTCAAGTTCGACACGCTGATCTTGCCGGTCAAGGCACTGCAGGTCATCGAGCAGATTCTGGGCTAGCGCTAGCGCAGGCCTCCTAGCGCGTCAGCAGAGGAGATTGAGTCTAGTCATGGAAGCATATCAGATCTTGAGACGTCCGATTGTGACCGAAAAGACGAACCTGCAGGTGGACAAGCTGAACTGTTACACCTTTGAAGTTGACGTTGCCGCAAACAAGGTCGAGATCAAGAACGCGGTCGAGGCAGCTTTTAAGGTGAATGTCGTGGCGGTGAACGTGCGACACATGCGCGGTAAGCAACGCCGAATGGGCCGCATCGTCGGTCGCACCAAGGACTGGAAGAAGGCTACAGTTACTCTTGCTGAAGGCCAAACCATCCAGTTCTTCGAAGGGGTATAGTCATGGCTATCAAGACACACAAGCCGACATCGGCAGGCCGACGCGGGCTGGCCAGTCTCACCTTCGATGACATAACGTCGGTCAAGGCGGAACGTTCGCTCTGCGTGTCACTGAAGAAGCACGCCGGCCGCAATGTGCGCGGTGTGGTGACGGTCAGGCACCTTGGCGGTGGCATGAGGAAGCAGTACCGGGTCATCGACTACCGGCGCGAAAAGACAGGCGTTCCGGCGCGTGTCGACTCGATTCAGTACGACCCGAACCGCTCCGCTCGCATCGCCCTTCTGGTCTATGCCGACGGGGAAAAGCGCTACATTGTGGCCCCCCTTGAGGTAGCGGTCGGAGATGTTCTGGTCTCGGGACCAGAAGCCGATATCAAGCCCGGCAACGCTATGACAATCGAGCGCATTCCGCTGGGGACCATGATTCACAACATTGAGCTGCAACCCGGCAAGGGTGGGCAGCTGGTCCGCTCTGCGGGTACTTCGGCTCAACTGCTGGCGAAGGAAGGACCTTACGCTCAGGTGCGTATGCCTTCCGGAGAAGTCCGGAGGATATCGGTGCGTTGCCAGGCTACGATCGGTCAGGTAGGCAACCTCGATCACGGCAATGTCAAACTGGGCAAGGCCGGCCGAGCTCGCTGGATGGGAAGGCGGCCAATGGTGCGCGGTTCAGCGATGACCCCGCGAGACCATCCGCATGGCGGTGGCGAAGGCAAGTGCCCGATTGGTTTCCCGGGGCCCAAGACGCCCTGGGGCAAGCCGACGCTGGGGTACAAGACGCGGCGGCGTCACGAGACTGACAGCATGATCGTGCGTCGACGGCAGAAGAAGAATCGCTAGGAGCTAGGACATGTCTAGATCACTGAAAAAGGGACCTTTCGTAGAGCAAAAGCTGCTCGACAAGATAGAGGCGATGAACCGCTCCGGCGAAAAGCGTGTGGTCAAGACCTGGTCGCGGTCATCCACCATCTTCCCGCAGATGGTTGGCCACACCATTGCGGTGCACGACGGCAGGCGCCACGTGCCCATCTACGTCACTGAGAATATGGTTGGCCACAAGCTGGGCGAGTTTGCTCCGACGCGGTACTTCCGCAGTCATGGTTCGAAGATTGCGGCTGCTGAGGCGGCTGCTGCGGCATCGGCCGCGGCTGCTCCTGCGGCCACGACCTCGACGGCAGCGCCTGCTGCTCCGCAGCAGTAAGGGGACGCTGCCACCGCGTGCACGGGCCTGGCCAGTCATTGGCCCGTGTCCAGCTCTCGAGATAGGATTGAGGTGATAGGTTATGGCGCTAGAAGTTAAGGCAGTGGCCAAGTACATCAGGATGTCGCCAATGAAGGTGCAGCTCGTTGTGGATATGGTCCGCGGCAAGGGCGTCAACGAGGCACTGGCGATTCTCAAGTACTCCACCAGGGCAGGTGCTGAGCCTGTTCTGAAGGCGATCAACTCGGCGGCAGCAAATGCAGAAGAGAACTATGGTCTCTCGCGAAACGAGCTGGTGGTGAGTTCGATCTGCGCAGATGAGGGCCCGACCTACAAGCGCATGCGCTTTGGTGGTCGCGGGCACATGAAACCGATTCTCAAGCGGTCTACGCACATCACGGTTGTTCTGGCCGGGCCAGAAGCCGCGCAGTAGACCAGGCAATCATAGGCGACTGGTTTTAAGGAGGCGCTGGTGGGTCGAAAAGTACACCCGTTGGGCTTTAGGCTCGGCTACAACAAGGAATGGGGCGCACGCTGGTACGCTGAAGGCAAGCGCTATCGGGATCTGCTTCACGAGGATATCGCGATTCGGCGCATGATCCGCGAGACGCTTGGCCAGGCCGCGATTTCCGAACTCGAAGTGGAGCGGTATCCGAAGCAGATTCGGGTAACCATTCACTCGGCGAAACCGGGCGTGGTAATTGGCAAAAAGGGCGCCAGTGTGAACGCCCTTCGTGAGAACCTCGAGACCCTCACTGGCAAGAAGGCGTGGGTCGAGGTCCAGGAAGTGGAAAAGCCCGAGCTCAACGCCGTGCTGATCGCCGAGAGCATCGCCGAGCAACTGGAGAAGCGCGTCTCACACAAGAGAGCCATGAAGCAGGCCGCAACCAGAGCCATGCGGTCCGGTGCCAAAGGCATCAAGATTCGCTGCGCCGGGCGTCTGGCTGGTGCCGAAATGGCGCGCCGGGAGTGGGTCAAGGACGGACGCATTCCGCTGCAGACTCTGCGTGCGGACATCGATTATGCGTGCCGGGAAGCCCTGACCATCATGGGGCGCATTGGGATCAAGGTGTGGGTCTATCACGGCGAGTTGCTGCCGGAGAGCATCGAAGTGCGTGAAGCGCCGGCTCCGGTCGCGGAAGAAGCCTAGCGCTGAGTTTCAACTCAGCATTCTTGTTCAGGAGATAGTTCTATGTTGCAGCCGAAGAGGATCAAGTATCGCAAAGTTCATCGCGGACGCATGAAGGGTCGAGACACCAGGGGTGCCGAGGTATCGTTTGGCGAGTTCGGCCTGCAGACCCTGGAGCCCTACTGGTTGACGGCGCGACAGCTCGAAGCGGCGCGGCGAGCCATCGTGCACTTTATCAAGCGCGGCGGCAAGCTGTGGGTTCGCGTGTTTCCCGACAAGCCGATCTCAGCCAAGCCGGCCGAAACCCGCATGGGTGGCGGCAAGTGGGCTCTGTCTCACTGGGTGGCGGTCATCAAGCCGGGCCGCGTGCTGTTTGAGCTGGCGGGCGTGCAGGAAGAAACCGCGCGCGAAGCGTTTCGCCGAGCAGGAAACAAGCTGCCTGTTCGCACGCAGTTCGTGAGCCGCGAGGACTTTGCTGCGGGAGGTGAGTCGGCATGATCGCAGCCAAAGACGTTCGTTCGCTCACTGATGTCGAGCTGAATCAAAAGCTACACGAGGCATACCAGGAGTTGTTCAACCTGCGCTTCCGCCAGGCGACCAAACAGGTAGAGAATACCGGTCGCATCAGGGTGGTGCGCCGCGACATTGCGCGGATGCAGACCGTAGTCCGCGAGCGCCAGCTTCGTGCGCCGAAGGAGGCATAACATGCAGGCAGAGCGCAGGACTATGGTAGGCACCGTCATCAGCGACAAGATGGACAAGACAGTGGTCGTGGCAGTCGAGACGCTCAAACGGCACCGGATGTATGGCAAGACCATCCGTACGGTCAAGAACTACAAGGTGCACAACGAAGACAACAACAGCCACAGCGGCGATGTGGTCCGTATCGCCGAGTGCCGGCCCATCAGCAAAGACAAGCGGTGGGTGGTGGTGGAGATACTGGAGCGTGCGCAATGATCCAGACATTCACCCGTCTGCGGGTTGCCGACAACACAGGCGCCCGGGAGATCATGTGTATCAAAGTGCTGGGCGGTACGCGACGGCGCTACGCCTATGTGGGCGATATCATTGTTGCGGCGGTCAAGTCATCGACGCCTGACAGCGTCGTCAAAAAGGGCGAAGTTGTCCAGGCAGTGGTCGTCCGGACGGCCAAGGAGTACGGCCGGCGAGACGGGTCCTACATCAGCTTTGACGAGAATGCCGCCGTAATACTGGACAAGGAACACAACCCGCGGGGCACCCGGATTTTTGGGCCTGTGGCCCGCGAGCTGCGCGAAAAGGGCTTTATGAAGATCGTGTCCTTGTCTCCGGAGGTTTTGTAGGATGAAGGTACGAAAAGGCGATACGGTTGAAGTGATCGCCGGGGATGACAAGGGCGAGCGCGGAACAGTGCACCGTGTGATTCCCGGCCGCAAGGCCATTCGCGGGCATACACCCAAGGGCGTTCGAGTGGCTGCCCTGGATCCAGAGCGAGACCGCCTGGTGGTTTCGGGCGTGAACTTGGTCAAGAAGCACCAGCGGCGGACTGGTGATGTGAAGACGCAGGCCGGAATCATCGAACGCGAAGCACCGCTGCGGGTATCCAACGTGGCTTTCGTCTGCCCTCACTGCCAGAAGGCAACCCGCCTGGGCTACCAGGTGCTGGAGAACGGCGACAAGGTCCGCGTGTGCAAGCGCTGTCGACAGACGGTCGACTAGCCGGTGGACCAGGAGAACGAATGATGGCTACTATGCCAAGACTCAGAGAGAAATATAACAACGAAGTGGTCCCGGCCATGCGGCGCGAGTTCGGCTATGACAACGTCATGCAGGTTCCGCGCCTGATCAAGGTGGTGGTCAACATCGGCCTGGGAGAAGCGTTGCAGAACGCCAAGGCCCTGGATGCTGCAACCAAGGACCTGACGCTGATCAGCGGTCAGAAGCCGATCGTGACCAAGGCGAAGAAATCCATCGCCACATTCCGGCTAAGAGCGGGAAACCCGATTGGCCTCAAGGTCACCTTGCGCGGCAAGAGGATGTACGACTTTCTGGACCGCTTGTTCAATGTCGCCATGGCCCGTGTGCGTGACTTTCGGGGCATTTCGCCTGACTCGTTTGATGGGCGTGGCAGCTACACACTGGGCCTAAAAGAGCAGACCGTATGGCCAGAGCTCAGCTTTGATACGGTTGACAAGGTGCGCGGCATGGAGATTTCCATCGTCACATCGGCCAAGACGGACGACGAAGCCCGGCAGTTCCTGCGCTTGATGGGCATGCCGTTCAGCAAGGAATAGACAGAAGCCTCGGTGAACAGGGCAAGGGAGAACGAAATTGGCTAAAAAGTCGCTGATCGCTCGCGAACAGAATCGCAAGTACCCAGAGCGGGTACGCAACCGCTGCCAGAAGTGCGGCCGTTCTCGCGGCTACATCAGGCGGTTTGGGTTGTGCCGTATCTGTTTCCGCGAGCTGGCAAACCGGGGCGAAGTGCCCGGTATTGTAAAGTCGAGCTGGTAGCCACCACGGTCGCCGTGAGAGGATTTCTCTGGGGCGACTGAAAGAGGAGAGAGCTATTATGGTCGTAACCGATCCAATCGCCGATATGCTGGCGCGAATGAAGAACGCCCTCATCACTCGCAAACGTTATGTGGTGATGCCCTCGTCCAAGCTGAAGGTGGAAGTGGCGCGGGTGCTTCGTGCTGAAGGGTTCATCGAGCACTTTGACGTCAGCCGAGACCGGCCGCAGCCGATGCTGCGCATCCAGCTCAAGTACAGCGATGGCAATCATCCGGTTGTGAGCGGAATGGAACGCGTCAGCAAGCCCGGGAAGCGCGTCTACACCAAGCGTCAGCAAATCCCGCTTGTGCTGAGCGGCATGGGCGTGGCCCTGCTGTCGACGCCCCGCGGTGTGATGACCGGGAAGAAGGCGTATCGGCTCGGTCTGGGTGGCGAAGTCCTCTGTTTCGTCTGGTAAGTCCGCTGTAGCCAGGCGAGACAGAAACTGTTGGAGGTATTCGAGTGTCACGGATAGGTCGCTTGCCAATCAAGCTCCCGAAGGGTGTAGAGGTCAAGCTGGAGGGCGAGACCCTCACGGTCAAGGGCCCCAAGGGAGTTCTCACACGGATTCTGGATCCGCAGATCAAGGTCGAGCTTGCGGACGGTCAGTTGGTGATGAGCCGCTCCAGCGACGAGCCCTCGGTGAGGGCGCTGCACGGCATGACCCGCGCTTTGGTGGCCCTAATGGTCTCCGGGGTAGCGGTGGGTTTCCGCAAGTCGCTGGAGATCGTTGGTGTCGGGTACCGCGGCGAAGTCCAGGGCGATGACCTGGTGATGCAGCTCGGTTTCTCGCATCCGGTGCGCTATCCGCCGCCGGCCGGAATCAAGATTGTGGTCGAGCAAGGGAACCGCATCATTCACGTAGACGGTATCGACAAGGAACTGGTTGGCGAGGTAGCGGCCGAGATTCGAGCCCTTCGGAGCCCGGAACCCTACAAGGGTGTGGGCATTCGCTACATGGGCGAGCAGGTGCGGCGCAAGGCGGGCAAGGCCGGCAAGGTAACGGCGGGCTAGGAGGAAGCTATCATGGGTGATCTCAAGCACACGGAACGACAACGCCAGATGCGGCATCGCCGTGTCAGGGTAAACGTCAAGGGCACGGCTGAGCGCCCGCGGCTGAATGTGTTTCGGAGCCTCAAACATGTGTACGCTCAGCTCATCGATGACACTGCCGGCAAGACGCTGGCCGCGGCCTGCACGCTAGAACCAGAGGTGCGCGAGCAGCTCGGTGACAAGAGTAAGAGCGACCAGGCCAAACTGGTTGGCGAGGTGCTGGCACGACGCGCTCTGGAAAAGGGCTTGAAGCTGGCTGTCTTTGACCGCGGCGGATACAAGTACCACGGACGGGTCAAAGCGCTGGCGGAAGGTGCCCGCTCCGCAGGGCTGCAGTTCTAATTCGAAAGCGAGGAACGCATGACAGAAGAGCTAGAGCGTGTCGAACGCGAAGTTGCCGAGCCAGTAGCTGAAGAAGAGGTTCTTCAGGAACGACTCATCAATATCGACCGTGTTGCCAAGGTTATCAAGGGCGGCCGGCACTTTGGGTTCCGCGCGCTGGTTGTAGTCGGCGATGGCCAGGGCAGCGTGGGCGTCGGAATCGGCAAAGCCCGCGAAGTGCCCGATGCGATTCGCAAGGGTGTTGAGAGAGCCAAGAAGGATATGAGCAAGGTGCCTGTGGTTGGCACAACCATTCCGCATCCGGTACTGGCCAAGCACGGTGCTGCTCAAGTGATGCTCAAGCCGGCATCGCCCGGCACAGGCGTGATCGCGGGCGGCGGCGTGCGCGCCGTTCTCGAAGTCGCAGGAATCAAAGACGTTCTGACCAAGTCGTTGGGCAGTTCGAACGCGCTGAACGTGGTCTTTGCCACGGTTGAGGGACTGCGCTCGCTGAAGAAGATCGATGTTGAGGCGCAGAAACGCGGCAAGACGGTGAAGGACCTGAGCGCGCCGTGGAGGAAGCAGAATGCCTAAGAAGAGGACAGCCGGCAAGAGGCTGCGCATAACGTACACCAAGAGCTCCATTGGGTACGCCAAGGATCAAAAGGGCACCGTGGTGGCTCTCGGCCTGAAGCGTGTTGGCGAAGTGGTCGAGTTTGCTGACGGCCCTGTGGTGCGTGGAATGGTCGCCAAGGTCAGCCACCTGGTGAAGGTAGAGGAAATCGAGGGGTAGCTGGATGAAACTGAACGATCTACGGTTCCCATCGGGGACGGTCAAACCAAGGAAGAGAGTTGGTCGTGGTACTGCTTCAGGCCATGGCAAAACGGCCGGTCGGGGCATGAAGGGCCAGAAGTCACGCGCCGGCGGCAACATCAAGCCGGGCTTTGAAGGTGGCCAGTTGCCTCTCTATCGGCGGCTGCCCCACATGCGCGGTTTTCACAACATCTTTCGCGTTTCCTACAGCGTGATCAATCTGGACCGGCTGGCCGAATTCAAGGCAGGCAGCGAGGTTGATCCACTGGCCATGGCCGAGGCTGGCCTGGTCAAGTCGCCCGGCGAGCTGATCAAAGTGCTGGGCAATGGGGAACTCAAGAAGGCGCTCAAGGTGTCGGCTCACAAGTTCTCTGCCAGCGCCAGGCAAAAGATCGAAGCGGCGGGTGGTACGGTCGTGGAGCTGGAGCCCTAGCCTGGTCGAGCATTCGCTGGGTGACACGGAGGAATCATGCTGAAGGCAATCGCCAATGCCTGGAAACTGCCGGATCTGAGACGCAAGCTGATCTTCACCATGATCATACTGGTGATCTTCCGCCTTGCCGCGCACGTTCCGGTGCCTGGCATCTTGCCCGACGAGCTGCGCAAGATCTTTGCCGCGAATCAGTTGTTGGGCTTGCTCGATATGTTCGCTGGCGGCGCCATGTCCAACTTTTCAGTCATGGCGATGGGGGTCTACCCCTACATCACCGCCTCGATCATCATCCAGTTGCTTCAGCCTCTCATCCCGGCTCTGGAAGAACTGTCAAAAGAGGGCGAGGCCGGACAGGCCAAGCTCAACCAGTACATGCTGTTCATCACCATCCCGCTGGCAGCACTGCAGGGATTCAGCCAGGCGACTCTGCTACAGAGGGCAGGTGCGTTGCGGAACTTTGGCTTTGCCCGGGCGACGCTGCTGCCGACTCTGGCAACGCTGGCCACCCTGACGGCAGGCACCATGTTTGCCATCTGGCTGGGCGAGCTGATTGACCAGGACGGCATTGGCAACGGCATTTCGCTGATCATCTTTAGCGGCATTGTGTCCGAGATTCCGGCTCGTGTTGGCTCGCTCATCCTGGGCAATATCGCTGGTCTCATTTTCTTCGTCGCGCTCACGGTGGTGACCATCGTGGTCATCATCTTTATCCAGGAAGGTCAGAGGCGTATCCCGGTGCAGTACGCCAAGCGAGTTCGCGGAACCAAGGTGTATGGCGGAGCGGCTACGCACATCCCGTTGCAGGTCAACTCGGCAGGCATGATCCCGCTCATCTTTTCTGTGTCGATCATGCTGCTGCCCGGCGTAATCTCCAGCTACTTTCTTGACTCGCAGGTGGCCTGGGTGGCTGCGGTGGCCAAGGGAGTCTACAAGGTCTTTGACTCGTCAGGCGTGATCTACTGGATTCTCTACTTCCTGCTGGTGATCGGCTTTAGCTACTTTTATACGGACATGATGTTCCAGCAGCAGAACCTGGCCGAAATGCTGCAGAAGCAGGGCGGGTTCATCCCCGGGATCCGACCGGGGAAGCGCACGGCTGATTATCTGCAGGGTGTGCTGCGACGTATCACTCTGGTTGGTGCCCTGTTCCTGGGTGGTGTGGCCATCCTGCCCTTCTTGACCAAAGGCATTACCGGAACGGGCGAGATGCTGGTCACGAGCACGGGCCTGTTGATTGTGGTGGGCGTGGTGCTGGACACGATGAAACAACTCGAAGCGCAACTGCTGATGCGCCATTACGAAGGCTTTATCAAGGGTTAGGGAACATGGGACTATTCATCGTGCTGCTTGGAGCACCTGGTGCTGGCAAGGGCACTCAAGCGGATCTGCTGAGCAAGGCGTTGCAGCTGCCACACGTATCCAGTGGTGAGCTCTTCCGGGCCGCCCAGGAAGCTCAATCCGAGCTGGGTCGCCAGGTTCAGGGGTACTTGGCGAGGGGTGAACTGGTACCGGACTCGGTGACCATTGCCATGGTGGCCGAACGCCTGGCGCAGCCCGACTGCGCTCGAGGAGTGGTGCTGGATGGATTCCCGCGCACCATCGAACAGGCGCGGGCGCTAGATCAAGTCCTGAGCGAGCGGGGCGAACGGGTAGCCATCGCGGCCTATCTGCGGGTGAGTGAGCCGGTGTTGCTGGAGCGGCTGTCCGGCCGCTGGACCTGCGCCAAGTGCCAGGCGGTGTACCACCTGCCGCACAAGCCCCCGCGGGTCACAGGCAAGTGCGACGTGTGCGGTGGCGAGCTCTACCAGAGGGCGGATGATACGCCAGAGACGCATCGACGCAGGATTGAAGTGTACCTGACGCAAACCGCACCGCTGGTGCAGCTCTATCGGGAGCGGCATCTGCTGGTTGAGATCGAAGGTGAAGCCAGGATCGAAGATGTCCAGTCGCGTGTTCTGGCTGCGGTCCAGAGCGCCGCGCGACAACAGCGGCTTGAGGGTGGCCGCTGCAAAAAGTGCCGGGACTAGGAATTCCCGCCGCATGCTGAAGCGCACCTATTGCTGGTGGCATCAGCCAGGCTGTTGAGGAGAAGGTACTGTGAAAGTCAAGCCGTCTTTGAAGAAGCGATGTGAAAAGTGCAAGATTATCAAGCGCCGCGGAGTGGTACGCATTATCTGCACCAATCCCCGGCACAAGCAGCGCCAGGGGTAGACGCCATGGCTCGGCACGGGGCCGTGGTGCGTGATTCCCCAGTGGGCGGTGACATGTTGTCGAGCACCCTGCGGGCGCTCGGTATGATCACAGGAGGACGATAGTGGCGAGAATTGCGGGAGTTGATATCCCGAGGGACAAGAGGGTAGAGGTTGGCCTGACCTACATTCACGGTATCGGGCCGGCCCGGAGCCGCGAGATACTGGCGGAGACCGGCATAGACGCTGACACTCGTGTCAAGGATCTCACTGAGGCTGAAGTCAGCAAGATCCGCGATATGATCGATCGCGAGTACAAGGTGGAAGGCGACCTCCGGCGGGAAGTGACGATGAACATCAAGCGTCTCACCGAGATCGGCTCCTACCGCGGTCAGCGTCACCGTCGCAGTCTGCCGGTACGCGGCCAGCGCACCCGCACCAACGCCCGCACCAAGCGCGGCGCACGGAAGACGGTGCCCGGTCGCAAGCGCTCACGCGCCAAGAAGTAATGAGGGCATGTTCCGGGGCTGAGCCGACGTATTCGGCGCAGGTCGTGTCGAGATGGCCAGGCCCGGTCCTTACCTTGCACTATCTGAACAGAGTCACGTGTTGGAGGTCAAATGCCACAGGCGAAGAAGGTATCTGCAACGAGGGCGGGAGCACGGAAGCGTGAGCGCAAGGTCACGCCGCGGGCCCGTGCCTACGTTCAGGCTACGTTCAACAATACCATAGTCACCTTTACGGACCCGGAAGGCAATGCTCTGCTCTGGTCGACGCCAGGCGTCAACGAGCAATTCTCCGGATCGCGGCGAAGCACTCCGTATGCCGCGCAGGTCGCTGCTCAGGAAGCAACCAAGCGCGCGCTGGAGCAGGGAGTTCGCGAGGTGGACTTGTTCATCAAAGGTCCGGGACCCGGCCGAGAGGCTGCAATCCGGGCTATCCAGCAGGCTGGTCTGCGCGTGCGGTCGATCACCGACGTCACACCGATTCCGCACAACGGCTGCCGGCCGCCAAAGAAACGAAGGATCTAACGATGGCGAGATACATTGCTGCAAAGTGCAAACTGTGCCGACGGGAGGGCGAGAAGCTCTTCTTGAAGGGTGACCGTTGCTTCTCACCCAAGTGCGCCTTTGAGCGCCGCGCTTATGCGCCAGGTCCCCATGGACAGAAGCGTACCTTCCGTCGCAAGACCTCCGATTTTGGCTTGCAGCTTCGTGAGAAGCAGAAGGCACGTCGGATCTATGGCGTCCTGGAAGCGCAGTTCCGCAAGTACTTTGCGGATGCTCTTCGCGTCAAGGGTTTGACCGGAGCCAACCTGCTGCAGACTCTGGAGAGAAGACTGGATAACGTGGTCTTCCGCCTGGGCTTTGCCGGGTCTCGCCAGCAGGCCAGGCAGCTCGTACTTCACGGGCACTTTGCGGTCAATGGCAAACGCGTGCGCGTGCCTTCACTGCTAGTCAAGGCCAGTGACCTGGTCACCGTCTGTGAGGGTGGCAGCAAGAAGCCGTACTTTAAGGATATGTCCAAGATCCTGGAGCGTGTGACCGCACCGGAGTGGTTGTCTCTCGACGCGGCTCAGATGAAGGGTAGTGTGCTGAACCTGCCGTCGCGTGAGCAGATTGATACTCCGCTTCGCGAGCAGTTGATCGTAGAATACTATTCTCGCTAGTCGTGGGCCAGGAGGTCGTCGGTCAAGGGTCATGGGTCACGGGCGATGATGCGCCGGGTCACTCGGCCCGGCACTCGTCCCCTGGACCATGTCACTCGTAACGCGACTGGAGGGTCAAGTTGTTGAAGATGGTTCTTCCGAAAATCGAATGCGAGGCCAGTACCAAGAACTATGGTCGCTACAGCATCAGTCCGCTGGAAACCGGCTATGGTGTGACGATTGGTAATGCACTGCGCAGGGTGCTGCTTGCCTCTCTGACAGGCGCAGCGGTCACTTCGGTGCAGGTGGCCGGGGTCTTTCACGAGTTTTCGCCTATTGCCGGCGCCAAAGAGGATATGACTACTCTGATCCTGAATACGAAAAAGATCCGCGTGCGCTATTTCGCGGAGAATCCTATCAGGATGAGTGTGAGTACGCACGGCAGGACTGAAGTCACAGCGGCCGACATTGAAGCTCCGCCGGACGTCGAGATCATCAACCCCGAGTTGCACCTGCTGACCCTGGACTCGTCGGACACTGACCTCGACATCGAGTTTGTGGTTGAGCGCGGCCGGGGCTACTCGCCGGTAGAGGAACGGGCAAAGCAGCCCATCGGGCAGATCCCAATCGACGCCGTCTTTAGCCCGATCCTCAAGACCAGCATCTCGGTCGAGCCGACGCGCGTTGGTCAGGTTACCGATTATGACCGACTGATCCTGGAGATCTGGACTGACGGAACGATCAGGCCTTCCGAGGCCCTCAGTTCAGCAGCGCAGATTCTGGTCAGGCATCTCGCGCCGGTGGCCGGGTTCAGCGAAGTGCCGGTCGAAGAGTTCAAAGAGGCAGAAGCCTCCAAGCCCGGGCCATCGAGTCAGGTATACGACCGCCCCATCGAAGAGCTCGAGCTGTCGATGCGGGCCTACAACTGCCTGAAGCGCGCTGGCATCACCAAGGTAGGCGAGATCCTGGACCGCTGGTCCAAGGGGCAGACGAATGAACTGCTGGCCATCCGCAACTTTGGCCAGAAATCGCTGGCCGAACTGCTGGGCAAGATGCGCGAGAAGGGTTACCTGCCCGCGGAGGATGTGGACTCGGCCCGGCTTGATGGGCTAACCGACGGCTCTGCCGAAGACGATGAGGAGACGGCATAGCTACTCGCTAGCCGTACTAACCGCTACTGAAAGGGGGGCCTTGGCCATGAGACACCGTGTGGCGGGCCGAATTCTGAAAAGAACAGTGGGGCAGCGCCGTGCCCTTTTCCGCTCTCTGATCTCGGACCTGATTCGCCATGAGCGAATTGAGACGACCGAAGGCAAGGCGCGTGCAGTGCGTGGCGACGCAGAAAAGATCATCACTCTGGCCAAGCAGAACAGCGTGACGGCTCGCCGGCTTGCTGCGCAGACGATCAGCGATCCCGAGCTGCTGAAAAAGCTCTTTGATGAAGTTGCGCCGAGGTACAAGGATACGCCAGGTGGGTATACGAGGCTGATCAAGGTTGGGCCCCGCCGGGGAGATGCTGCGCCTCTGGTTCTGCTTGAGCTGGTGAAGTGATTGCAGGAGCGGCGCGGGCGGGCAAGTCGAAATCCTCCGAACTGGAGGAGGTAGCGCCCAAGAGCCCGGGCCGCCTTACGTTCAAGGCCGTCGTGGAGTATGACGGCACACTGTACCTTGGGTTTCAAATACAGCGTACGGGCCGCACCGTACAGGGTGAGCTCGAGCGGGCGCTCGCACAGGTGACCCAGCATGCGGTCAGGGTGGTAGGTGCAGGACGGACCGATACCGGCGTTCACGCTCTGGGCCAGGTGGTGCACTTTGCCGCCGTATGGCGCCACGAGCCGCAAGAGCTCCAGCGAGCCCTGAATGCCGTTCTGGCGGAGGACGTAGCGATTCGTAAACTGAGCGTCGCGCCCCCCGGGTTTCACAGCCGGTTCAGCGCTCTCAGCCGGGAGTATCGCTACACCATTCAGAACACCGCCGTTCGGTCGCCGCTGACCCGCCGGGTGGCCTGCCACGTTGAGCAGCGGCTCGACGAGGCGGCGATGGACCGGGCCTGCCAGTGCCTGATCGGTCAGCACGACCTGATGCCGTTCGGGTGGGCACCGCAGGGCGACAACACAGTGCGCAACGTGCTGCGAGCGGGAGTGTACAGGAACGGCGAGCAGGTCATCTTTGAGATCGTTGCCGATGCCTTCTTGCGGAGGATGGTGAGAAGGTTGGCTGGGAACTTGATTTTGGTCGGTTTGGGGAGACTCAGCGAGGATGACTTCCGAGGGCTGTTATCGCTGAGGAGCAGGCGAACCCCGGCGGTGGACGCGCCGCCGCAAGGTCTGTGCCTGGTCAAGGTCAACTACTAGGTAGTTCGGACTTGCCTGCCGGAACGGCGGACATCCCGATGTGGAAGGTGAACGTCAGGAGGAGTCGGTAAGTGAAGACGCATCAGATATCGAAAGAGGCAGTTGAGCGCCGGTGGTACGTAGTGGATGCCGAGGGCAAGACCCTCGGGCGCCTGGCTACACAGGTCGCGCGTGTGCTCCGTGGCAAGCACAAGCCTACCTACAGCACCTATGTGGACAACGGTGATTTCGTCATCATCGTGAACGCAGAAAAGGTGCAGGTTACCGGTGCCAAGTTGGAAACGAAGCGCTATTACAATTACTCTGGTCATATGGGTGGGCTGCGGAGCGTTCTGCTGAGCGAGCAGTTGCGCAGTCATCCAGACCGCGTACTGCGGCATGCTGTTCGCGGCATGCTCCCCAAGAATCGTCTTGGCCGCCAGATGGTAGAAAAGCTCAAGGTCTATGCCGGGCCCAAACACCCGCACGCAGCGCAGAAACCGGAGCTGCTCGAGCTCTAGTCAGCAGGATACTGCAAGGAGAATCGCCGAATGTCAAGCAAGTATTTCCACGGAACTGGTCGACGCAAGACCTCCATCGCCCGCGTGAGACTCTACCCGGGCGAGGGCGCGATCGTGGTCAATGAAAAGCCCATGGACCAGTATTTTTCGCGTGAGGCCGACGTGAGCACGGTGCTCGCGCCGCTGGTTGCTACCAGTACACAGAGCCAGTTTCACGTCTCGGTCAAGGTCAGCGGCGGTGGTGTGTCGGGACAAGCTGGTGCCGTTTCACACGGCATCGCCCGTGCACTCCAGTCGGCCAATCCAGAGCTCAAGCCAACCCTGCGACAGGGCGGTTTCCTGACTCGAGACCCGCGAGCCAAGGAGCGCAAGAAGGCCGGCTTGAAGCGCGCCCGCAAGGCACCTCAGTACACCAAGCGCTAGAGGTCCGTCGGGACCCTGGCTGCTCGGTGTGTGGTCAGCAATCAGTGCTCCCGCAGGCTATTTGGCCTGCGGGAGCTTGCTGTTAGCAGCGTGCCCGAGCGCCCGCTGCGGCGACTCCCGCACAAAGCGAGTTCCTTCGATTGGAACAGAAGAGACCCCTGGCACTAGGATCAAAGTGCCGGGGGTCCTGCTTTGTTGGGCAGTGCGGTTCGGGCCAGGCTCGCCAGCGGTTACTGGATTACCACCTCCACCACATCAGGTACAACGCGCTTGACTTCGAGCCCCAGGCCTTCAGGGACGGTGATGGTTGGGATGACCTTGTGAGTTCCTCTGGGCAGACCCAACAGGTCGAGTGCCGCCTGAACGTCCTCCGGCTTGAGCTGCTGAAGCGCTGGCATTGGCCCCGAGAGGATCACATCCACGTGCGTGAGCGACGGTGTTGCGGATAGACCTGAACGCAGGTTCTTGACCGTGATCTCGCGGCGCATCGTCTGGCCGCCCAGCAGCGGTTCGACAGTGACCCGGACCAGGATGCCTTCTCTGCCGGCGCCGTCTCCCAGCACCAGCACGCCCTCGGGCAGCGCCAGGGCAACGCGTTTGATGACATCCACCGTCGCACCCCGAACGTCCAGGGTCTGCGTGTCCAGGTAGCCGGGGAGAGCCTCGATGACCGACTGCTGGCCGTATACAGTGACCAATGACGGTTCAACGGTGATATTGCTGATCCAATAGCCAGAGGCAGGCGTCCCTTCGGTGACTGCTCTCACGGTCACATCGCGGTAACCCACCTGACGCTCGACCTGAACCGTGATCGTCACCGATGCCGGCGACATGCCCAGCCCCTGAACTCGGTTGCCCAGCGCGTCGACGAGGCTGGGGGTCTCCTGCCTGATCACCGTCTCGCGCGCGTTCTTGAGGCTGACCTCGACCACTGCTTCGGTGACCTGGGCCACAGTGGTGCTGGGGCCGCTGATGGTGATCTGTTCGGGAGTGACCGTCGGGACCCGTGAGACATAGCCCAGTGGGATAGCTTCCTCATCCAGGAGCTTGACGCGCACACGGACGCGACGCGACTCGGTCTGTTCCAGCAGAACCGTGACCTGAGGCGGCTGAACCGCCAGCAGGATGACATTCTGGTCAGCAACAGCGACCTTGATCGAGACATCGTGCTCTCCAACGCCGAGCCCGCTCAAGTCGAGGCTGGCGTCAAAGCTGGCCGCTTTGAGCTGCTGCCACGTGGAGGACAGGGCCCGCAACTGCAGTTTGACCTCGTTCGGCACCTCGCTCGAGATGATCAGCCCCTCACCGAGGTTGACCACTTTGAGCTGGACGCCAGGCAGCACATCCGTGCGCGGAGGCGATTTCTCATATACGGCTGCCAGCCACGATACCAGTGCCAGCAACAATGCCAGCAAGGCAGAGCTGATATTCGAGGCGATGGCCCGCCAGATCCTGCCCATCACCCCCGCAACTCCTTCACACCTGCCTGGTCGGCCTCCTCGCGGCGATGATCGTGCAGCCAGCTTCCCAGGTCGAACTGTGAGGTGTAGGGCCGGTAGAGGCGCTGCAGAATGCTGCGCAGCCTACTCTCGTCCAGATGTCGCACCATCCTGCCATTGTGAGCGACAGAGATCGAGCCAGTCTCTTCGGAGATCACGACCGCAATGGCATCGCTCTGCTCACTGATGCCGAGGGCCGCGCGATGCCGCGTACCCAGATAGCGGTCGGCGAGCCTGCCGCTGGACAGCGGGAGAACGGCTGCTGCCGCAATGATCTGGTCTTCGCGGATAATGACCGCGCCATCGTGCAGAGCGGTGTTAGGGTAAAAGATCGTCAACAGGAGTTCGCTCGAAACCTGAGCATGGATGGGGACGCCACTGTCGGCATAGGCCTGTAGTCCCGTTGTCCGCTCGAGGATGATGAGTGCGCCCTGATGCGCCTCAGAGAGCATGCGCGCCGCTCGTGCTACCTGGGTGATGGTTCGGTTGGCGGCCGCTTCGCGCATGGGGCGATCGATCAGGTTTCCTGCGCGCCCGAGGCGTTCCAGCGCCCTGCGAAGTTCGGGCTGGAAGATGACAGGGATGGAAACCAGGAGCGCGGGGATGGCGTTCTTGAGCAGCCAGCTAAAAGCAGTCAAGCGCAGCACGCTGCTGAGCAGGATGGCCAGCGCCACAAAGATGATTACTCCTCGCAGGAGCTGAATGGCCTGCGTCCCCCGAATGAGCAACAGCAGGGCGAAAAAGATGCAAGCGACCAGAAGGATGTCCACCGCATCGCTGGGGCGCATTCGGGTGATCAACCAGAGTATGTCAGACACGTCGAGCTCCGCCGCCTCCCGCGCTGGCGTTCAGGCAGGGGTGGGCCGCGAGACGATCACTTGTTGGCCAGCAGTACTGCCAGGACGGCTTTTTGTGCGTGCATCCGGTTCTCGGCCTGATCCCAGAGAACCGAGTGTGGTCCATCAGCCACCTCGTCGGTGATTTCCTCGCCGCGGTGAGCGGGAAGGCAGTGCATGACGATGACATCCGGTTTGGCCTCGGCAAGGAGCGCTGCATTGACCTGGTAGGGAGGAAACACGCGCAGGCGCTGCTCTTTTTCTGCTTCCTGACCCATGCTCGTCCAGACATCGGTATAGATGACGTCAGCGCCGCGGACGGCGATCTTCGGGTTGTGACCGATTTCGATCTGCGAGTTGTGCTCCTGGGCAAAGCGGAAGGCAATCTCCAGCACATCACTGGGCGGCTCATAACCGACAGGGGTGGCCACTGAGACATCGATGCCCAATCGTGACGCTCCGAAGAGCAGCGAGGTAAGTACATTGTTGCCATCACCGCACCAGGCCAGTTTCAGGCCACGCAGGTTGCCTTTGTGTTCGACAATGGTGAGCAGATCTCCCAGACCCTGGCAGGGGTGCGAGTAATCCGACAATCCGTTGATCACGGGCACGCGCGAGAATGTCGCGAGGGTCTTGACGTCGTTGTGCGAGAACACACGGGCCATAATGCAGTCCACGAAGCGGCTCAGAACGCGGGCGACATCGGGAACGCTTTCGCGCTTGCCGAGCTGGATTTCCTCGGGGGAGAGGTACATTGCCTTTCCGCCCAGGTGGTGCATGGCCATCTCAAACGAGACCCTGGTCCGCAGAGACGGTTTCTGAAAGATCATGGCGAGGGTCTTGCCGGTGAGAATTGGCTGATTGCCCCCGCCTTTCCACTCATCCTTGAGCTCCTGGGCGACGTTCAGGAGGTGCCAGAGCTCGTCGGAGGTGAGATCAGCAAGGCTCAGCAGGTCCTTCTTCATGGAGCAGCCTCCTCATTGTGCTGAGCGCCATTATAGCTCAGCAGCACCTCATTGTCCAAGAGTCAAACGCCCGTCTGCCGCATAGCGTGAGCACGACGCAGTCGGGAGTCGGTATCGAACAAATGCGGCGTGCTATCGAGTCCTGGCGTAGCCGGGTAGCTCGCCCTGGCAGCGACGCACGAACGCCAAGTGCCCACCGAACTGCTTGCTGGCGGGACGGCCGCAGGCGGACGACTCGCTGGTGAGAGCGAGCAGACGCTCACAGGGAACTGCGGCGGTTTCTGGTGTTGATGCCAGATTCGTTTCTCTTGACAGCTTTGGTATCGCTGTGCATAATGTTCGTACATTACGCGGGGGAGGCATACCCCCTGGCGCGGACAACGGATCAGGAGGCTCACAGTTGGAGCTTTCAGTTGACACCTCAAGCCATGTTCCGCTTTACATCCAGATCTATGAGGGGCTGCGCATTCTCATCGAGGGAGGCAGGCTCAAGGCAGGCGATCAGCTCCCCACAGAATCCGAACTGCGCGATCAACTGGGGGTGAGCCGCATGACTGTGCGGCAGGCGCTGTCCGAACTGGTCAAAGATGGCCTGATTGTACGCAAACGTGCAAAAGGCAGCTTTGTGGCCAGGTCACGGCGTGAGGTCACGCTGGTCAGGGATATCCTGAGGAGCTTTACTGAGGAGGCTGTCAGCTACGGCGCTCACCTGGAGACGCGCGTCCTGGCGCAAGAAGTCGTCCCCGCCGGGGGGAGAGTGGCCCAGGAGCTGCAAGTGGCGTCGGGCACAAAGGTGGTCATGCTGCGCCGCCTGCGGATCCTCGACGGCGAGCCAATTGCGCTTGAGACTTCACACCTCAGGTACGACCGCTTTCCACTTCTAGCAACGAAGGACCTCACTGACGCGTCGCTGTACCGAGTGCTGAAGGAGCAATACGGCGTGTCACCTTGCGAGTCGGTGGACTCTTACGCGGCGGGTCCTCCAACCGCTGGTGAGAGCCAGACTCTTGACCTCGAGCCCGGCGGCACAGTCTGGCACTGCCAGCGCACGAGCTTGGACGGGGACGGGGGTGTGATCGAATACACCGAATCGACCTTCCGCCTGGGCCGTTTCCGCTTCACGGTCAGGAGGAGAGCTATTGCTGAGGGAGAATAGCCGTCCGTAAGTGCAGGGCCGAGCGTAGCACATGAACGGGATGGGCGTCGCGTTTCGCCGGCTCAGCCTGGTGAGACAGAGCGGCCAAGCACTCGGCGCACCTTGTGGAGACAGGGAGGCTCGACTATCTATGTCTGAACAGTACCTGATGGCTTTGGATGCTGGTACAGGCGCCGGCCGGTGCTTCCTGATTGACACAAACGGCCGCAAGGCTTTCTCCGCCTATCGCGAGTGGGGGCAAATCGAGGTCGAGGACCTGGCTCCGCTCGGTCGAGCCTTTGATGCCGCCTACTACTGGAAGTGCCTGGCCGAAGCTGCTCGTGAGGCGATGAGCAAAGGCAACGTCAAGCCCGAGCAAGTCATCGCCGTCAGCTCCACCAGTCAGCGCGAGGGTGCTGTCTTTCTCGACCAAGGGGGACAGGTCCTCTACGCTGGGCCGAACCAGGACGCACGGGCGCTGGTTGAAGGCATGGGGCTGGCGTCCGAGTTCGGCCAGCGTGCCTATGAGGTCTCCGGCCACTATCTGAACCTCATCTTTGTGCCGGCCCGACTGCTCTGGCACAAGAACAATGCCCCGGAGGTCTATGAACGCATCGCCCACGTTCTGATGATCAACGACTGGATGCTGTACCAGTTGTGCGGGGAGATAGCCTGCGAGCCAACTAACGCCAGCGAGACGGCCGTCTACAATCTGCGCTCGGGCGACTGGGACAGGCAACTCATCGCCGACATCGGTCTGCCGCAAGAGATCTTTCCTCCGGTCAGACCAGGCGGGTACCTGCTGGGCCAGGTCAGTGCGCGTGCTGCTGAGGAGACGGGACTCAAAGCAGGAACGCCGGTGATTGTCGGGGCTGCCGACACCCAGTGCGGCGTGATCGGCGCTGGCGCGATTCGCGACGGAGACATCGCGGCAGTGGCCGGGACCACCACGCCGGTGCAGATGGTCTTGAACGAGGTGATCATCGATCCTCAGACCAGGCTGTGGACCGGGGCGTTCATCCCGCCCAGGAGCTGGGTCCTGGAGAGCAACGCCGGTGCCACCGGTATCATCTATCGCTGGATGAGAGACACCTTCTGTCACGCCGAGTGCGTTGAAGCACAGGAAAAGGACCAGGATCCGTTCGTGATCATGTCCGCCGAAGCGGCGCTGTCACCCATCGGGGCGAATGGCGTGCAGGCCTTTCTGGGTTCGAACATCATGGACGCCAAGAACCTCATGGGCGTTACCAGCGGTCTAATCATGAACGCCTACAGCATGCTCAGTGACTCGCAGAGCCGCTACCATCTCCTGCGGGCTCAGCTCGAAGGTATGGCTTTTGCCATCAGGGCCAACGCGGAGCAGATCAGCGAAGTATCCGGGCGCACGGTAACCAGGCTGTTCGCTTGCGGCGGCTCGACCCAAAGCGCGCTCTTTGTGAACATTCTGGCGAATGTGATGAACGTGCCGGTAGTGGTCCCCAGGTTCCGAGAGGGAACTGCACTGGGCGCTGCGATCTGCGCGGGAGTCGGCTCGGGTTCGTACGGTGACTTTGAACAGGGGATGCATGCTCTGGCTCAGCCGGAACGGACAGTAGAGCCAGTGCGGGACGACGCGAGTCAGTATGAGGGGCATTATCGGCAATGGATGAGGACCCGCCAGGTACTGGCGCAAGTGCCAAGTTTGTTCTAGCCCGAGTCTGGAGACAGGTATGAGGATACTCGCCACAGCCACGCTCGAAGAAGCCGGTCTGGAGAGACTGCGCCAGCATGCGGAGGTGCTCTACGAACCGATGAGGGAGGGGCATGCCTTCCTCTCCGGCGAGGAGATGATCGAAAAGCTGCACGGTGTTGAGATACTGATCACCGAGGCGGACCTGGTGACGGCCGAGGTGTTCGAAAAGGCCCGGTCATTGAAAGTGGTCGTCTCCTGTCGTGGCTGGGCGGTCAATATCGATGTCCCAGCGGCGACGGCCAACGGGGTACTGGTGTTGAATACGCCGGGGCGAAACGCCGATGCGGTGGCTGATTTGACGGTGTGTATGATGATCATGCTGGCGCGCAAAGTACCGCAGATCATGAAGCTGATGGCTGACCCGGCGGTAGCGGAGAATCCCCTGCTGCTATTGATGCAGGTGTACTTTGGTCTTCAAGGAAGCGAGTTGTGGGACAAGACGGTCGGATTGATCGGCTTTGGTGCTGTGGGTCAGAAGGTGGCGGCAAGACTGGCTGGCTTCGAAGCCAGGGTCATTGCCTTTGATCCGTACCAGCCTGACGAGGTCCTGGCACACCACAACGTACGCCAAGTCGATCTCCATACCCTGCTCCGCGAGTCTGACTATGTCTCGCTTCATGCCAGGGTGACCCCGGAAACGACCGGCCTGCTGGGCGAGGCCGAGTTCGCTCTTATGAAGCCCACTGCCTATTTCCTGAACCTGGCACGCGCGGCCCTGACGGACGAAGATGCACTGGTGCGGGTTCTGCAGCAGGGGAAGATCGCCGGTGCCGGCCTGGACGTGTTCACGCAGGAGCCGCCCCCGGCCGATCACCCACTGCTCAAACTGGACAACGTGCTGGCCTTGCCCCACATTGGAGGGAACACCGCGGAGGTGGCGGTGCACCAGACCCGGGTGCTGGTGCCCGAGATCGAAAGGTTGCTGGCCCGACAGAAACCGCTGTATATGCTGAATCCCGAGGTCTGGCCGGGTTTTGATCTGCGCGAACCCAGGCAGGCTGCAGCGCAGGACGTGACTCTACAGGAGAGACCATGAGCAAAGAGACCGCTTACCAGGAAGCTGCACTCAAACAGCAGATCGTCGACATCACCAATGAGCTGTTCCAGGCAGACATTGTGACGCCCTCGGGCGGTAATGTGAGCGGGCGAATCGAAGGCGCAGACACCGTCTGGATCACCCCGACGCGCATGTTCAAGGGCAGCCTCACTGTCGACGACCTGATCCGGGTCGACCTGGAAGGCAACATGCTGGAGGGCAGAACCCAGCCATCCATTGAAACTCCGATGCATACTGGCATCATGCGCGCGCGGCCTGGGGTGTTAGCGGTAGTGCACAGCCACGCCCCCCACGCAACGGCGATGGCTGTGTGCGGAGTATGCGTTCCGCCGATTAGCTTTGATGCCTTCTTGGTATCCAAACTGCCGGTCGTGCCGTTCGCCATGAGCGGCGCAGAGCTGGCCGAGGCGGTGCTGGAGCGCATTGGCGACTGGCCGGGCGCCTTTCTGCAAAACCATGGCCTGCTGGCCGTTGGCAAAAGCCTGCGTTCCGCTGCCAATCTGACACTGACAGTAGAGCATATCGGCAAGATTCTGTGCATTGCCAGAACTCTGGGCGGCAGCAACGAGCTGCAAACCCTGCCGGCGGACCTGATCGTTGGACTCGAGGGCCTGGGAGCACAGTTCGCGCAGATGATCGTCTAGCTCGCACCTGGCTGGCACATGCCCCTGCGGAGTTGATCATGCCGCAGGGGCTTGTTTGTTGCTGGGCGTCCGCGATGGTACAATCGTTAGGTCCGCGGGAGTCAGAACCCACGTGTGCGCGGAGCAGATCCTCCGGTTGGTTGTAGGTTCCCTTCGGGGGCAGCCTGGATTGAAAGGAGACCGTGCCGATGTTCCGCCGGTGCGTCGTTGTGCCTGTCCTCTGTCTGATGCTCATCGTAGCGTCGCTCAGCCCACTGTCGACTCGAACGTGCCTGGCTCAAGGCGGAGCTGCCCTGGCCCCCATTGAGCATCGGGGGCCCATCGTGTCTGTCCCGATGGCCGACAGACCCCCTCGTGCTGGCTACGTGCCCATGCAGGTAGACCTGTCTCACCTCAAGGCAGAACTCCCGGCTGGCGTTGACCTGTCCGCTTTGCCTTCGCGTTGGGACTGGCGTGAGACGGGCAAGGTCAGCCCGGTAAAGGATCAGGGTGCTTGCGGGGCATGCTACGCGTTTGCTCTCAACGCGGCCTTTGAGTCGCGGTTGCTTATCGACGGGGCCGGGCTTTTCGACTGGTCTGAGAACAATGCGAAAGAATGCTTCTGGGAGGAGTTGAACGACTCCCGCCCTTGGGGCTGGCCCGTGGGTAGCTGCGATGGCGCCAATTGCTCTGTGGTAGCCAATCAATATGCGCGTTTTGGCACCGTGAATGAGGCCTGCGACCCATACATACCCAGTGATGTCAACTGCAAGACCGACTGCCCCTATCAGAAAACTCTGCTCGGGTGGAGCCTGATCAATGGCAGCACTATCCCTGATCCCAGCATCATCAAGGCGTACATCCAGGCCGTGGGGCCGGTTCACACCTCGCTCTACGCCGGCAATGGCGACGCGTGGGATACCGAGTTCAACAACTATGACGGGTCCTACACGCTGTACTACCCGGGCACGCGGGCAACCAACCACGCCGTGCTCATTGTTGGATGGGACGACAATCTGACTCACGCCGGCGGCAAGGGGGCCTGGATCGTCAAGAATAGCTGGGGCGCGGGCTGGGGCAGCGGTGGGTTTTTCACCATTGCCTATGGCTCGGCGAGGATCGGCACGGATACTGGCTTTGTCTCGGCGTGGATGAATTATGACTCGTCCGGCGGTCTGCTTCACTACGATGAGGCAGGCATGAATGACACCGTCGGCTGGGCCGGCAGCAAGACAGACTGGGGGTTGGCCGCCTTCACGCCGCCCCGAAACACCAGGGCAACCCGGTTCGAGTTTTGGACTACCGATGCCACGACCGATGTCGACCTCTACGTGTACGATACCTTTGACGGCAACAGCCCCAGCGGGTTGCTGTGGAGCCAGTTGAACCTATCCTACAACGAAGCTGGCTATCATTCGGTGCCGATCAATCCTAGCCTTGCGCTCTATGCCGGCAAGGATGTGTTCCTGGTGGTGCAGTTCACCAATGCGGCCACGAACTATCCTCTGCCGGTCGATAGATTCAGTCCGTATCAGTGGAATCGTACCTTTCACAGCTATGATGGTAGCCCTGGATCGTGGAACGATGTCGGGGCGCGGTTTCACGCCGACGTGGCCATTCGGCTGCGAACCGGCGATCCGGTTGTCGTGCCGACGGCCACACCGACCATTACCAGGACGCCCACTCGTACGCTGACTCTCACGCGCACCCTGACTCCGTCGCCTACGTGGAAGCCGTTCACCCCGGCGGCATGGGTGCGCATTCCGGTGCTGCTAAAGAGGGTTGACGTTAGAGCGCTGCCAACGATGCAGGCTACCGCCACGCGCACGCCAACGGGAGGAGCGCCGAGTGCGATGCCCACTGGCACCAGGACGGCGACTCCTACGGCAACTGGATCGGCCGTGCCGCCGACTGCTACGCCTACGCCAACAGCGACGGGCCAGGCTCCCGCGGTGGTCAAGGTGGGCCTGCCAGGAGGTCCGGCAAGCCTGGCGGTGAACGCAGCCAATGGGCGGCTCTATGTTGCCAGAGAGAGCGCATCGGATGTGGCGGTGTTGACCCTCAGCAATCTGCAGTGGGTGACCAACCGACCGCTCGACGTAGCGCCAATCGCAGTGCGAGTCGATGGCGGTCTCGGTCGGGCCTATACTGGCTGGGGAGAGCCGCTCTATGTGTTCTCGTGCAGTGACAACTCGTTCCAGGGCGAGCTGCCGGTGGGGCCCTATGAGATCAGCGAGCTCGCGGTGAACGCGGCGAATCACAGGGTGTACGTGGGCGAAACGGCGGTGCTCGTTGATCAGCAGGACAAGGTCTATGTCTTTGACGGCACGAACCAGACGCTGATTGGTTCCGTTGACCTTGGCGTAAGCCCGCACTATGAGAGCCTGGGATTGGCGGTGAATCCTGCCAGCGGTCTGGGCTATGCCGCCTACTCGGGAGATCACAAGGTGGCGATCATCGACGCTAGCGGCAACCTGCTCGGCCGGATAACCTCCAGCCAGATGGCACGGTGGCCAGACGATCCCTGGCTGGCCTTGAATCCGGCGACCGGCCGTCTGTACCTGCGGGGCGAGACGGCAACGGTGGTCATTGGCCTTGCCGCCAACGTTGAGCTCGGTACCCTGAATCGAACAGGCCTGATCGCCATCGACGAGGGCCGCAACAGGATCTATGTTCACGACGGGGACAGGGTCTATGTGTTCGACGGCGTGACCAGTACCAGAGTGCGTGAAACCGACCTCGGCGCCTGGTACGCCGTCACCGACATTGCCTTCGACCCGGTCAATCGACGGGTGCTCCTGGCGGCGCCGGATGACGACCTGATTCTCGTTGTGCCCGACTAGGAAGCTGTCGGCGTTCTGTTTGACAAACGGACCTGGTCTATGTTAGGATAGGCCTTGAGGCGTTGACGGAGACAAGTAGACGCTGCGGAGTTCAGCAGAGAGTCGCCGGGGGTGGGAGGCGACGAACCAGCGGCGTCGAAATCCACTCCAGAGCCGCAAGCGGGCGCACTCGCCCGGTTTGCCGGTTGGCCACCGATAACGGGCCGCGAGGCTCGGGAGATTCTTCCCGGGCAAAGAAAGGTGGCACCACGAACGCCCTCCTTCGTCCTTTCGAGGTAAGGGGGGCGTTTCTATTCCCTCAGGAGGTGCGAGATGTTGGATTTGCGGTTGATACGAGAGAAACCCGATTTCGTCAAGGCGGCGATGGCTTCGCTGGGCAGCGATGCGCCCATCGACCAGATTCTCCGGCTGGACGAGAGACGCCGTGGAATCCTCGCCGAGGTAGAGCTGCTGAAGGCGCAGCGCAATGAGGTGTCCAAGGAGATTGGCCGCCTGCGTGGTGGAGAGGGGTCTGAGCAACTGAAAGAGCAGAGCCGCACTATCGGCGAGCGAATCAGGGCGTTGGACGAGGAGGTCAAGGACGTCGAGGCCAGACTGAACGCGGCGATGTACGAAGTGCCGAACATCCCTCACGAGTCGGTTCCCCCGGGCAAAGATGACCGTGAAAACGTGGTGGTGCGTACGGTTGGCGAGCCGCGCCACTTTGATTTCACCCCACTGGCACACTGGGACCTTGGTCCAGCGCTGGGCCTCATCGATTTCGAGCGCGGAGTGCGTATGTCGGGGACTCGCTTCTACCTGCTCAAGGGCATGGGCGCCAGACTCCAGAGGGCGCTGATCACCTGGATGCTTGACCTGCACGTGGCCAAGCACGGCTATACCGAAATCTATCCGCCCTACATGGTTCGCGAGGACTGCCTGTGGGTCGACGGCAAGCTGCCCAAGTTCCGCGACAACATCTACCACGATGCGGAAGAGAACCTGTGGTGGGTTGGCACAGCGGAAACGCCGCTCACCAACCTGCATCGCGACGAAACGCTACTGCTGGCCGACCTGCCGCGCAACTATGTGGCCTACACTGCCTGCTTTCGCCGGGAAAAGATGAGCGCCGGTCGTGATGTCAGGGGCATCAAGCGCGGCCACCAGTTCGATAAGGTTGAGATGTTCAAGTTCACTACGCCCGAGTCCAGCTACGAAGAGTTAGAGAAGATGGTGGGTCAGGCGGAAGAGGTGGCGACGCTGCTGGGTATCCCGCACCGCGTCATTCTGATGTGCACGGGCGATCTCGGCTTTGTTGCGGCGAAGAAGTACGACGTCGAGATGTGGGCGCCTGGCTGCGGTGAATGGCTGGAAGTGTCAAGCATCTCCAACTGCACGGACTTTCAGACCAGGCGCGGTAACATGCGCTTTCGTCGCGAACCAGGGGCCAGGCCCGAGTACATGCATACTCTCAATGGCTCTGGGCTGGCACTGCCGCGTACTCTCATTGCCGTGATGGAGAACTATCAGCAAGCGGATGGCAGTGTAGTAGTGCCAGAGGTCTTGCGACCCTATATGGCTGGTGTGGACGTCATTCGCTGACCCTGGTTTGACTTGTACCACTGACTCGCTTATACTTGGCGCGTTCGTACAGGCACCGTCGCCGCGCCGGAGGGATGGCAGAGCGGCCTATTGCGGCGGTCTTGAAAACCGTTGTGGGCTCGTCCCACCGGGGGTTCGAATCCCTCTCCCTCCGCAGGATTGATGAGGTGTCTGGCCAGGGGAGATGCCAGAGTGGACGATCGGAGCCGCCTGCTAAGCGGTTGAAGGGGGTAATGCCTCTTCCCAGGGTTCGAATCCCTGTCTCCCCGCTTCTTCGATTGTGCAGAACGCAAGTGCTGGCCACAGCACTTGCGTTCTGGTCTTTCTGGGAGCTCGATCGTTGACAATTGACCGGAAAACGGGTAGAATAAAACCGAGATGAGCAAGCACCCCTTCGCTTCAGTCTCTGCCGACCGCCCGCCGCCCGCGTCTGGCCATCATCTTCCTGTGTTCGAATCCCCAGCAAGAAAGGAGCAGAGAGATGCAGCTAATCATCACGGGCAAGAACATGGAGGTCAGCGAGCCGCTCAAGGACTATGTGCAGAAGAAGATCGGCAAACTCGACCGTTTCCTCCCCATGATTGGCGAAGTGCACGTCGAGCTCTCCAGCGAGAAAGTCAAGAGCAACCAGGACCGTCACGTGGTGCAGGTCACCATGAACAACGACGGCACCATTCTGCGTGCCGAGGAGCGCAGCGCCGATATCCTGGCGGCGGTCGACGAGGTTCGCGACAAGCTGCAGCGTCAGATCGAGCGCTTTAAGGATCGGCCAGCTCGCCGGCGCCAGCGAGCCCGTGCCGCGATGCCCGAGCCAGAGGCACCGGTCGAGGAGGAGGCGGCGGCGCCCAGGATCGTTCGCACGAAGCAGTTCAACGTCACGCCGATGTCAGATGAGGAAGCCATTGAGCAGATGGAGCTGCTGGGGCACGACTTTTTTGTCTTTTACAACCCGACCACGGCATCGATGAACGTGCTCTACCGACGCAAAGACGGGAACTATGGTCTGTTGCAGCCGGTGCTCATCTAGCTAGCGGCTCTGTTGTGCGGGGGCGAGTCGATGACTCGCCCCTTTGCCTGCCACAACGTCGCGAAACCTGAAGGGGGTCCTGGGCTATGGCCGCAAAGAAGACAGTGCTGTTCGTCTGTACGGGAAACGTATGTCGTTCTCCAATGGCGGCCGGGCTGTTCTTTGATCGTCTGGTGCGTGACAACGCCCAGCGTGCCGTCAGGGTGCGCTCGGCAGGAACGTGGGCCCTGGAGGATCAGCCGGCGTCGGCCTACGCCCTTCAGGTCATGGCCGAGAGAGGGCTCGACATCAGTGCGCACCGCGGGCACAACCTCACTCAGACGACGGTCGACGAAACCGACCTGATCCTGGTGATGACCCTTCGTCACAAAGAGGCGCTCGTGCAGGATTTCCAGGGAGCAGAGGGAAAGGTGCACCTGCTCTCCGGCATGGCTGGCCCCACCTACGATGTCCAGGATCCCTACGGCGGCTCCATTGTCGAGTATCGCCAGACGGCGAACGAACTGGACGAGCTGATCGAAAAGGGCTATCCACGCATCATGGAGCTGCTTGGTCTCAAGTAATCACAAGCCCACGCCAGGTTGTCCTGCGTGGGCTTGCAGTTCCCTTCTTCTCTTCTCCCCGCTCGTTGCGCCCTATTCCCACCAGCCTCTGAGGAACTTGTCCCACTCGGTGTTCTGTTCCAGATACGGTTGAAAGAGATACCGCCCTGTTGCCTTGGGCTCGACGGGTTGAGTGAGCAGGCTCATCCGGGCCTGCTCCAAGCTCTTGCCGCCCTTGCGCCTGTTGCAGTTCGGGCAGGCACTGACCAGGTTGGTCCACACGTGCTCTCCGCCCCGGTGGCGTGGAACGAGATGGTCCATGGTCAGGTTGCGGGTTTGCTTTCCGCAGTACTGGCAGGTGTAGTTATCGCGCCTAAAGATCTCTCGCCGGCACAGCCGAACGCGAGGCAGGGGGCGCCGGACCAGGTACTCCAGTCGGATTACCGATGGGGCAGGCCACAAGCGGTTGGCGGAACGTATGTAACCTCTGCCGTTCTCGAGGATTTCTGCCTTGCCGCCAAAGATCATCCCCAGAGCACGACGCAAAGCACAGACGTTCAGCGGCTCATAATCTTGGTTCAGGACCAGTACGGCACTGCTATTCATGTTGACTCGCCCAGATGACTGGCTAAGTATAGCATACGGGCCACGGGAGGTCAACCAGGATTCCACCGGCGGCTCGACAGGGCACGGTCCAGGGGCCTTGGCCACCGGGCGCAGTTGGCCTGAACGCAGCGCCTCTAGCGCGGTTGGAGAAGGCGCCACACCGGATCGTTATTGAAATAGTCCAGTTCACCGCAAAAGTACTGGATATGGCTGCCCATGTCTACCGGTCCATAGGCGTACTGCCAGAGCAGATAGCCATCGACGCCAGCCTGCAGGCTTTGAGTCAGGTCGGCGGCAATGGCTTGCGCCCGTGATTGCAGGGCGTCCCCGGATAACGGCTGGCAGCTCTTGTCGTGTCCCTCGAGCTGAACCTCGCCGAAGAAGATGGGTTTGCCGAGCTCGTGTGCTATGGCCAGCTCCGTATGGGGAAGGCCCCCGACGCGGCGATGAACGGAGACAACGTCAACGGTTGGCAGGGCGGAGATGCGGCGGAACGCCTCCCTGGCCAAAGGGTCAAAGCGCGCGTCTAGCGTGCCAGCAGAGACCAGATGCTGTGCATCGAGACGCTTGATTTCGGTTGACGTAACGTCTGCCCAGTGAACCAGTGCGTCCCAGCAATCCGGTCCCGCGTCGCCGTCCGGGCAGAGCGGCTCATTCATCAACTCCCACATCAGGATTTCGGGACGGTCGGCGAACAAAGGCACTACACGGCGGATGTGCGGGAGGTCTACCACTTCGTAGCGGCCGCGGAACCACGCTGCGTCCTTCTGTCCGTAGAAATCCTGCAGCGTGACGATGAAGCGAATCCCGTACTGGCCACCCAGGTCGAGCAGCCGTGCCAGCCGAGTCAGGTCGCACCACGGCTCGACCCAGACCCGCACCACCATTACGCCCAGGCCAGCCAACTGCGACATTCCCTCCACCATCTTGCTCTCCGGGAAGAAAGGCCCGGCGAGGAAGGAGGCGTTGGTGCCCACAAACACGTATGGTCGACCGTCAACACCCAAGTCCTCGCCCGAGCGAGTTGCCCACCCGAGGCCGGTCGGCGTCTGCTGTGTCAGGTCAGGCGAGAGACGCGCTGCGGAGGCCGTGTTTGCTGGCGCGGCCCTCTCCTCGCCGATGAAGAGCGGGAGGCTGAGCCGCTTGGACTCGGGCTGACAGAACAGAGGCACGTACGAGGTGTACCGCGACTGGGAGTGCACACGGGGTGCTGGCACGGTCGCGAGCAGGAGTCCCAGGCAGAGCCCAACCAACAGCGAGCTTCTGAGGCGCCTGACCCAGACAGGGACGCATTCCAGGTAAGCTGGCATACGAACCAACCTTCTCAGACCCTCAGGAGCACCTGTTAGCCATATTCAGCGACACGAGGATCAGGTCGAACAGGTCCACCTGACCGTCGTTGTTGATATCGGCCGCGGGGTTGCCGGGCGGTGACTGGCGGTAGTTGATGCTGACCAGCACCAGGTCCATCAGGTCCACGACACAGTCGCCGTTCACGTCGCCGGCTCGCAGCCCCACCAGCTCCGCTGTGGTCTCGGCGCCTCCAGTGACTGTGGCCCTGATTTTGCTGCTGAGGTATCCGGGAAGGCCAAGGTCGAGCTCGTAGCTGCCCGGCGGAAGGTCAGCGAGCACATAGGTGCCGTCCGCCAGACTCTCGGCGGAGTGACCGCCTGTCGCCATTACCGTAACGCCACCATGGTTAGTCCGGCCTTGAAGCAGGACACGCCCCCTGATCGAGCCAGTGGCCGGCGTGGGTGATGCCGTCAGGGTGGGCGATGCGGTCACGGTAGGGCTGGCCGTGGCGGTTGGCGGAAGCGGGGACGGCGTCGCTGTGGCCGTAGGTTGCGGCGTTGCCGTCGGTGTTGCTGAAGCGGTGGGCGTGACCGCAGGAAGGGTTGCCGACGGCATTGGCGACAGGAAGGCATAGGAAGGGCTGTCCGACACGTTGCCTGCGCGGTCCGAGATGCGATAGCGGACGTGGGTCCCCACGGGCGTGGTCAGCTTGACCGGTACGGTGGCGGTGGTGCCCTCCGTTGCGGCAAGGGCTAGAGAACGCCACTCGCCGAAGGTGCTGCCGCCATCGGACGAGATGGCAAACTGAGCACTGCTAACCCGCAGACCGCTGCCCGAGTCGTGCACTGTGGTCGCGCCGTCGCTGCCTTCGCCCCACTGTGGCCCGCTGGTGTCGAGCAACACGCTCATCGTGTAGATGGGGGAAAGGTTGCCCGCAGCGTCCATATAGCGCACTGCCACCTGCTTGAGCCCGTCTCCGGGCGTGAGTTGCCACTCCACTTTGCTGGTATAGGGTCGCGGGCTGCGGAACAATGAAATACGGTCCAGGACCAGGTCGCCAGCGCCGCTGAACATCGTCCTGAACTCGAGGCCGCTGCTATCGCGCCGATAGTAGGAAAAGTCAAGGGGCAATTCAACATAATCGGACCCGGGAAGATCGTCGCCACTGACCGCGCGTGAGGCGTAGATGTTGACGCCGGCATTGTCGCTGACATCGAGAGTCGCCAGGTAGTTGCTGCTTCTGTCGGGGCTGCGTAGACGGAAGAAAACGCGGTAGCTACGGCTGACTGGCAGGTCGCGAAAGTAAGGCCCGTACCAGTAGCCGGCGGCGTCAAGGCCGGCCCTGCCCATCCACGCCAGCCCCTTCGACGCGGCCGGGTCGGTGGTGGAAACGCCGCTCTGGTGTCGCAGGTCCTCGCCCTCCCATAGCCAGCCGTCTCCGAGGAACGTCCACGCTGCTCCTTCGGCAGAGGTGTTCAGGGTGACCGTCAGGATGTTGGACAGGCCGGGGCCGTTCAGGCTGCCAGTGGGGGGCGTGTTGTCCACCGTGACGGTGATGCTGTGTTCGGCGGTAAAGCTGGCCAGTTGCACCCCTGTCCGAAGCACGTGCGTTCCCTCAGGCAGTCCGGCAGTATTCCATTTGAATTGGAAGGGCGCCGTGGTGTCAGCAGACAGATAGCTCCCGTCGGCATACAGGAGAACCTGGGTCACCGGAGGGCTTGCCGTCACGCTCACGGGCACTACCCCGCTCAGCCTGGACTCGAGCGCGGGAGTTTCGATGCGAACGTTGGGTGCCACCTGGGCCATGCGTGACCACACCGCCTGGCGAATTGCCGGCAGTCTGGCGTAGACGTACTTGCCCGGGCACGTGGTCTGTGCTCCATCGCGGTGCGCCATGATGTTGGGCAGCTCCTTGTCGATGAAGAAGGCGCTCTGCAGGGGATGGACCATGTGCAGGTTGCCCTTCCATGCCAGGAGCTCAACCAGGGAGGTCTGCATAGCGGAGGTGATATCAACCTGGTCATAGTCGCCAATGAGCGACACGCCGATCGAACCCCAGGCATACTGCAGGGCATGCCCGCCGACCACACCCTCGCCGCCGGCTCGGCCCTCGTAAATGCGTCCCTGCGAATCGATGAGATAGTTGTAGCCAATGTCGCCCCAGCCGCGCGTCACGGCATGATAGTAGTAGATGGCGCGGACGGTGGCTGCCGGGTCAAGCGCGTTGTTCGGGGTGGCCGTATGGTGCACAACCACCTTGCGGATGGTGCGGTACTCTGGTGTCCAGGTCATCAGTTTCTCGTCAGCACCCCACGCGGCACGAGAAATGATCACCGGACCGGAGGCAGGAGCGGAGGCGACGGCCAGGGCCTGCGCTTGCTCGGCGGTGTTGCCGCGGCGCGAGTCGATGAACACAATAGTGATGGCTGAGAGTACCGGGGTCACCCCTGGCGTGGCCGAGGTCAGTGTCACCCGGTACTGGACGTACTCGCCGGTGCGATATACCAATTCACCGTACCTGAGGCGAGGTTTTTCACGCTCTGCGTCCATCGGGGGCACGTCGGTCCAAAGGCTCCAGGAACTCCCGTCCTGGCTGGTACGCAGCGACAGGGTGATGGCTGTGCCAGCGGGCAGAGTGGACTGCATGATTGAGCCCAGGGCGACGAAAGTCATCGGCGCTGGCTGCATCACGGAGGCGTACACACCGGTGGTATTGCCCGGTGCCAGGGCCACCTCGCCGTCGCCCGATGCCGTCAGCATGGTGCCGGAGTGAGAACCAAGAGCAAAGTCAGCCAGGGTGCTCTGGACCCACTGCTCAACGGCCGACGTAGACAGCCTTGGCTCGGGAGTGGGACCTACTCCGGCGTGCACACTCGGTCCCAGTAAGGTGCCCGCTGCCGGCAGGTTGACGGCCGGGTTGTAGCCATCCTCGAAATGGAAGGCAAAGCGATGCTCACCAACGGGCAGCCGCGTTGCGTAGCGATACAATGTGCCCTGGGACACGGTGCCCGCAGGACTCAACGCGTAGGCATGGTCATCGATGAGCACGTGGGCGGCAATCGGCTTGTCGCTGCCCGAATAGGTCACTTCGAACCTGAACAGAGTGCCCGAGTCGCCGTTGGAGGGGCTGACTCCGCCGTCCATCAGTCGGTGCGGGGGCAGCTTGAGAACCTGGGCCCGAGAGTAGTAATGCAGCAGAATGGCGGCATAGTCGCGGCCCTGCTGCGCCAGCACTCTGGCGCCTTCCTGGCACATCCCGACGCCGTGCCCGGCCATCGAGGTAAAGCCGCAGGGGCAGCTAACGCTGCGGCAGTAGGGCAGAGCCGCATCCCAGACGGCCTCCGAGTTGCGGGTATGACCGTCGCAGTGGGCAAAGAAGTAGGCATAGATGATGCTGCCAGCGTAGGTGACGGCAACGTTGTGCGTGGCGTCTACTGCGGCGTTGGTCGTCTCGTACTGGATCGGGCTCCAGACCTGGCAATGGACCGTGGTGCAGAGGTCAGCATCGGGCAGGTGGCGGCGTGCCGTGGCAGCATAGCACCGTGCGGCCACCGCCTGCGCCTTCAGAGCCTCCGCTGGCCAGTAGGGAGGGACCTCGCGGGGGAGCACGCCCTTGACGTACTCGTCCAGAGACATAACCACCACAATGCCGTCCGGCATGAGCACGCGGACAGTCGCCGGCAGGGCAGTCACACCGGTTGGCTGGTAGCCGCTGCTGCGAATCTGGGCCAGCTCCTCAGCAGATAGCTCGTGGGCGGCCTGTGCACGGAAGATGGCGTCCAGCTCCTTAGCCTGCTCCGCTGTTGGTGCAGAGAGAACCATCTCCATGTCGACCGTGGTCCACGATCCGGCCGAGACAGTGCGTCGGCTGGAAGACATCGTGATGTGATCCCTGGCTTGAACCCGGATGTCATAAGTGCCTGGAGGAGCGGGCAAGTTGTAGCGTCCCTGGCCATCGGTTCCTGTCTCGAGCGCGCCCACACTCACTCGCGCGCCGGCAATGGGCTGGTGAGTCAGCAGGTCGGTGACAACGCCACGGAAACCTGTGGCGTCCGCCCTCGCTCCAGAAGCAGCCCACATTATCCAGGCCACGCTCAGAAGCAGAGCCAGGGTCATACGGAACGGCCGAGCCGACAGCGTGGTATCCTGCGTGCCGCGTACCGACGGCGTGGTGCGTTCCGAAGGCGATGGCCTCCCTGGTGTATTGGTGTCCGTTTCTTGTGCTTGGGTCATTGGCCTGGCCTCTCCGGGCTACTGCTTCCTGGTCATCTCGACAACGCGGCGTGCGATGCCGGGCAGCGCCACGGCGACATCCTGATGCAGCACCACCCGGGCCTGCGAGTCGATGTGGGTAGGTTCATAGTTGACGACGATGATTGCCGCTCCGTTCCTGAGTGCCCTGGCCGGAAGTTCGGCGGCCGGGTAGACCTCGAGCGACGAGCCGGCCACCAGCAGAACATCACAACGGTCCACCTCGCGCTGAGCCTCGAGGAGCACCTGCACTGGGAGCAGCTCACCAAAGAGGACAACGTCTGGCTTGAGCACGCCCCCGCAGATGCTGCACAGCGGTACCCGGCCTTCGGCAAGGACCTGCCGCCATGCCTCATCAGGCGGAGAACTTGCCCCGCACTTGGTGCAGGTTACACCGCGAACATTCCCATGCAACTCATAGACGCGTGTGGAACCTGCTCTCTGATGCAACTGGTCAATGTTCTGTGTGATGACTGCCTTGACAATGCCCATCCTCTCCAGCTCGGCAAGAGCCAGGTGCGCCGGATTCGGTGCGGCAGCAGCCATCTTGTGGGCCAGAGGCCCGATCCAGTCGTAGAACGCCTTTGGATTGCGTCGAAAGCCATCCAGGGACGCTACCACCATGGGGTCGGCCTGCTCCCACAGGCCTGAGGCCGGACTGCGAAAGTCGGGGATGCCCGATGGGGTGCTGTGTCCGGCGCCGGTCAGCACCACGGCGTGACTGCTGTGCACCAGGATCTGGGCTGCCTGTTCAATGGCGTCAGGAGTCATGGCTTGTTTTGGCGGGCTCGTCGGAGGCCACCGTTGGCTCATCGATTGGCACGGCGGTGGTCAAACGCAGGTGCTGGCCGGCATCACCGCGAGTCAGTGAGCCGGGCAACTGCTCACCGCCAGCAATACGGTGAGCCCAGCGTATCGGTTCTGGCAAGCGGTAGTTGCGGCAGCAGCGCAGCACATAGGAAATGGCCGTGGCCAGGTCCACTTTGTGGCCGATGGAGACATAGACTGGCTCTGTGTCCCGTCTGGTGCGCACTGCGGCACCGATGGTCTCGCGGTCAGCCACAATCTCGGCGCAGTCTCCCGCCGAAGGTCCGAGATAGCGTATCTTTCCGCACAGGAGCGACTTGGCGCAGCCGATGGTGGGCCGGTCAAGGAAGAGCCCAACGTGACAGGCCAGGCCCATCCGTCGCGGGTGAGCCAAACCGTGCCCATCAACGATGAACAGGTCCGGTGCCTTGCGCAGCAGCCCTGCCGCGGCCAGGATAGCCGGCGCCTCGCGAAAGGCTAACAGACTCGGAACATAGGGAAAGGTGAGCGGCAGTTCGGCCTCGACCGCCTCGATGGGGTCAAGTTCTGGGAAGCGCAGAACCACGATGGCGGCGTGTGCGCACGCCTGCGTAGTGCTGATGTCTACTCCGGCCACCGAGCGCAGGTTGTCCAACTCATTGCAGCGTAGCACCCGGGTTCGCAGCCGTTCCTGCAGTGCCCGAGCCTCAGCGGGGGAGAGGTCCCAGTTGTGCAGCGCCCTTACCTGCATTGCGGCTCCACAGATGAACGTGACTTAGTATAGCTCGTGTGGCCAGTAGGGTCAAACCGGCAGAAGTCGGATCGCAGGTCGGGGCGGAACCCCCAGACGCAGTGTCGGTTGACCACCTGCATGCAGTGGCTGCTTGGGAGCGGGAGTCCGCTTCCCTTGAGACGGCGGGCGCGGCGTTTCCGTAGCTGAGCGATCACCTGTCAGCCGTTTGTAAGTATCCTCGTATGGGGCGGTGTGGCTGGGGGTACCTCTTGCTGTTCTCGAGTTGCCAGACTCGGTGCGAGGCGTCCCCGTTCGCGTCGCGTCGCGGCTCATCCGGTATTCTTGCCTGCCCATCGGCTGGTGGCTATAATAGCTGTCACCGTAGATACTGCGAAGCCATCAACTAGCACGGTTGCTGGAGTTGCCGGTGAAGGCTGCATTCATCAAACAAGATTGTCTGGTTCAGACGGATGGCAAGGAGGTCCGCCTTAGACCGGGAGCGGCGGAGGCTCTCAAGCTTCTGGCAGAGCGCAAGTTGTTTGTCGTTCTGCTTGACGTCAGCTCTTGCTCTGTCGTGCCAGCGGCGATGAAGGCCAAACAAGAGATCAGTCGCAGCGTGCTGGAAGCGCTGCGAGTTGGCGGAGGCCATGTTGATGCCCTGGTGGAGTGCCCGCACCATCCCGACGAGGGTTGTGGCTGCTGGGGTCTGCATCCGGGATTCCTCTACGCGGCGGCAGCCAGGCTGGATATGCGCCTCGACGAGTGCTATTTGCTGTGCGATCAGGCCGACGATGTGCTGCTCGGTTACAGGGTAGGATGTCGGCCAGTGCTGGTACTCGAGGGGCGGTCGATCGGCGACCTCTATGACGGGCACCAGCCCGAGCCCCATGATTTTCCCATCGCCTTCGACCTGTGCACCGCGGTCAGCTATGTCCTGACTGAGGAAGACGCCACCGGCGCCTGGGGCCATCCCAGACAGCCAACCCCGCTCTCTCAGGAGGCAGAGTCTCAGCCGGCGGGCGAGATGCCTGATTTCTCTCCCACGGTGCGACTCTTCACGCCGGTGCCAGGAATCAAAGGTGTTGTGACCGGCTGGTCGACTGACCAGAGTACCACCAGACGCTGGCTCGTGACCTTCGTTTTTGGTGGTGTCTGGTTGAGCCTGGGTATCGCCTACCTGCTGACCCATCTGTATCGCACCCATCCCTTCCCCGCCTATTTCTACTACCTGACCTTGCAGTTCATCCCCCGGCCTCTCCGCGCCGCGCTGTTCATTCTGAGCGGTGTGGTTGTAGTGGGGCTCTCCGTACGGGCTTTCGCCCGGCTCTCGGCTACCAACGGCGCCAGGAAGCGATAGCAGCGAACCGTCGACGTCGGGTACTGAACCTGAGCGGCACAGGCGACGTAAGGATTCTGGAACCGTCTGCCAACGTAGGACCTTCGGGAGGGTTGTAGTGAACAATCCAACGGCAGAGCCGCGTGACGGGGAAGGCATCAACCGGCGCCTGGAGAGCATTGCCTTGCCTGTCTTTCTCCTCATGCTCGGCGCACTGGCCCTTGTGCCTCGCACTGCTGTGCCGCAGGGGGTGTGGGCGACCATCGCCGGGGTTGCGCTGCTGGCCCTCAACTATGCGCGACACCATTACGGGATCAGGATAAGCCTCGGCAGCACCATCCTCGGTGTGATCCTTTTCGTGTCCGGTGTTGCCAACCTGCTGGGCAAGGATCTGCCCATGTTCGAGATCCTGTTTGTGACCGCTGTCGCCAATCTGATCTTTTACTCCCTTGCTGGACGTGGCCGAAAGGGGGACCCGCGCTGGTGAGCGTTGGCAGGTTCCAGGCCGGGGTGGCGGCGCTCATTCGGCGAGCGTCGGATGGTCAGTATCTCCTGCTCAAGCGGTCCGAGGAGAAGGACTATGGCCCTGGAACGTGGGAATGCGTCACCGGTCGGGTCGATCAGGGCGAGAGCTTGAGCGCCGCTCTGCACCGGGAGGTCGCGGAAGAACTGGGCGACGAGACGCGGGTCCAGGTAGACTGGATCATCGGGACCACCCACTTTTACCGCGGCGAGCCGTCTTTGGACGCCGAGCTGCTCGGAGTACTGTTCGCCTGCACCCTGACCTCGACCGCGCCCCTGCGTCTCAGCCGCGAACACTCTGCGTCTCGCTGGCTCAGCGCAGAGGAAGCGCTGCAAGAGTTTCCACCAGGCAATTGGCTGCACCGCGCGATCCGCAGGGCAGAGACCCTGCGCGCACTTGCTCCAGACGCGTTGCTTGACTGCTTCCACCAGCAAGGTTTTGAGATCTAGGCCGATCCCAACAGGACCAGGTGCAAAGATAACGGGGGAGGTACCATGCCAAAAATCCTTGAAGTGGACAATCTGGTGAAGAGGTTTGGCGAGTATGAGGCAGTGAAAGGCGTGAGTTTCGCGGTGGACGAAGGTGAGGTTTTTGGCCTGCTGGGGCCCAATGGCGCTGGAAAGACGACCACGATCTCGATGCTGACCGGCATTCTGGCGCCCTCCTCTGGTACAGCGCGTATTGGCGGGCACGACATCCTCAAAGAGCCAGGCGCGGTAAAGAAGATGAACGGGTTGGTGCCGCAGGACCTGGCGCTCTACCCCACGCTCAGCGCGAGAGCCAACCTCAGCTTTTTCGGCAGCATCTACGGACTGAGAGGCAAAGAGCTCAGGGAGCGTGTGGACGATGTGCTGCGCATCGTCGCCCTGAGCGACCGGGCGGACGGAGTCGTGGACAAGTTCTCCGGGGGAATGAAGCGGCGCCTCAACATCGCGGCAGGGCTGGTGCATCAGCCGCGGTTGCTCTTCCTTGATGAGCCCACCGTGGGAGTGGACCCGCAAAGCCGCAACCAGATCTTTGAGAGCGTGCTGCGCCTCAATCGTGAGCGAGGGATGAGCATCATCTACACCAGCCACTATATGGAGGAAGTAGAGCACCTCTGCAACCGCGTGGCCATCATCGACGGTGGCAAGATCATTGCCCTGGATACAGTCAAGAACCTGATCAACATGCTTGGCGGTGGGGTGATCTACGTCGGAGTGTCGCAGGTCAATGACGAATTGCTGAAAAAGCTGGCGGCGCTCCAAGCAGTTGGAGGGGTATCTCTCGTGCCTCGCGAGCCTGCCGCGACAGCGCAGAGGCCAGAGCCAGCAACCGCCGCTGGCTCCTCCGCTGGAGAGATGGTGAAGGTGGTGGCGAAGCAGAGCCAGCAGGCACTGCTCGATGTGATCAACCTCATTACGGAGAGCGGCCTGAGCATTACCTCGCTGGAGATCCTGCAGCCCAACCTGGAGAGCGTCTTTTTGCACCTGACCGGAAAAAAGCTGCGGGAGTAGCCCGATGAACGCCCTTAATATTGCGCTCAAGGATATGCGTATCTTTCTGAAGGACCGCGATGCGGCCGTTCAGCTTGTTCTGCTGCCGCTGCTCTTTATCATGATCTACAGCGGGGCGGTAAGCAGTATTGGCAAGGGAAGCCGCCCGGCGGACACGCGCATCGAACTGGCCGTGGTGGACCTGGACCAAGGCACTGCCTCGGCAGCGCTGCTGGCAGGGATCGACAAGGCGGGAGGTGTCAGGATCAAGGCCTACGACCAGGCAACCGTACAGCCCTTGCTGGAGGAAGGTAAGGTGGCGCGGGCACTGTTTGTCCCCGCCGGATTCAGTGCCGGTCTCGCTGACGGCCAACCCCAGGTCATTCGTCTGGTCAGCCACCCCGACGCCGACAACAAAAAGACCGAGGCCGTGCGGCTGGTTCTTGATGGGGTGGTGAGCGGTATGTCGCTGGAAGCGCAGATTCTGGCCAGCCTGCAACAAATAGCCGATATGCAGGCCGACTCTCCAGCCGCGGTGCGGGAGGCTTTCACGTACGAGGCCATGGCCGAGCAGGCAAGGAGCCAGTTCGCCAGCTCCCAGGAGCGGCCTCTCGTGGAGATGGTGCAGCGAGTTCCCGGGCAAGAGGAAGAGCAGGAGCAGGATCCGGACATGTCCCAGGCCTCTGTTCCGGGTTTTGCGGTTTTGTTTGTTTTTCTGACCGCTCAGGCCACGGCTCGTTCCATCTATGACGAAAAGAAGGCTGGCACTTTCCGGAGGCTGCTGGCTGCTCCCGTGGCCAAGCTATCGCTGGTGCTGGGCAAGATGCTGCCCAACTTTCTGATTGCTCTGGTGCAATTCGCGGTGATCCTTCTCTTTGGTGTCTTTGGGTTGAGGCTTCTCGGAATGTCTCCGGTTCCTCTGGGTCACGACCCTCTGGCGCTGGTGGTCTTTGTTGTGATGACGGCCCTGTGCTCAAGTGCCTTTGGCATCGTCATCGCGGCACTGGCCCGCACGGAGAACCAGATTGGCGGTCTGGGGGCAGTGGTGTTGTGGAGCATGGGTCTGCTGGGCGGCTCCTTTGTCCCAGTGTTCATTCTGGACCGCGTGCTGGGCCCTGTGCCCAAGGCAGTCCCGCACTACTGGGCCATCAGGGCCTTGACCAACGTGATGCTGCGCGGCATGCACCTCTATGACCTCCGCCTCGAGCTTGCTGTTCTGGCTGGCTTCACCATGCTCTTTGTCGTGATTGGTCTTTTGCGGTTTGAGTACGACTAGGAGTTGTGGCGATGAACAGACTACGCGACGTTCTGACCATTGCCTGGAAAGAAGTGCAGCTCATTGCGCAGGACCGCGGCGGACTGGCGGTCTACTTTCTGCTTCCTCTGCTGATCGGCTCGATGTTGGCCAGTATGAACCTCTCCCTTGCGGCCAGCGCGCGTGGCGAAAAGGGGGCGATCCTGCTCAACATCGGGCTGGTGAACCAGGACGGCGGCGTCTTTGGCAGCGAGATCACTAGGGCACTAGAAGGCATCAATGTGCTCAAGGTGGAGCGTGTTGACACGTTGGGCGAGGCGGAGCAGCAAGTGGCCAGGGGGAAATCTGCTGCGGCGATTCTGCTCCCCAGCGACCTGACCGACCGGGTGAACAACTACGAACCTAGCACCATCCAGGTGACTGTAGACCCTGCCCAACCAGAAAGCACCAGCATCGTGACGGGCATCATGAAGCAAGTAGCGGGCGAAGTGACCCTCTGGGGTGAGGTGCAATTCGGCGTCCGCCGCCTCTTTGAGCGCTCCGGCATCCTGGAGGGCGCCACCGCTGACCAACAACGCGCCATTCAGGCACAGAGCCTGGGGGCAATCATGACCACCCTGGGTGAGCTGCGGCGGAATCCCGCTATCACCGTTGTCAGTGAGGATCTGGAGGGCATTCCGGTCACGGCGGTGTATGAGAGCTATTTTGCCTACCTGTTTCCGGGGCTGACGGTGATGTTCATCTTCTTCGCCGTGGGGTCGGTTGCCGCCGGTCTCCTGGTGGAGCGCGAGGTTGGCACGCTGCGGCGGTTAGTCGCTGCACCTATCTCGCCCAGTGCGGTCATCCTGGGCAAAATGCTGGCCTACCTGCTGTTGGCCTGTCTGCAGACAGTGGTTCTGCTGGGGGTGGCTCGAGTAGCCTTTTCGATGCCGCTGGGCAATTCGCCGGTGGGGCTGGTCATCCTGACTCTGGCGACGGGGCTGGTATCTACGTCGTTTGGCCTGCTGCTGGCCAGCTTTTGCCGGACATCCAAGCAGGCAGATACTCTGGGCACCCTGGCCGGATTCGTGCTGGGTGGCTTGGGCGGTGCGGTGGCGGTGACTCCAGACCCGCTATGGCGAACTCCCGGGGTGATGGGCCTCATCTCCAACCTGACGCCCCATGCCCATGCGCTGGACGGGTTCTACCGCTTGATGGCGGAGAAGCAAAGCCTGACGCAGGTGCTGCCGCAGGTGGGGATCTTGCTGCTGTTCGCGGCGGTGTTCTTTGCCGTGGCGGTACGCCGGTTCAAGTTCGAGTGACGTCGGCAGGGCGCCAACGTCAGGCAAGCTCGCGCATGCAGACAGTTTGACGGATTTGCGGTTCCCTGCTATTGTATGGTCAGTCCGCCGCGGTATGGCGAACGAATGGATTCTGACAACTAGATAACGGTAGTTCTAGCAGGCGCTCTGCCGCCGCTGCCATAGCGCTCCGACCCAAAGGCTCCCACGAGGAGGCGAGGGCGTTGGGCGCGGGGAGCGATCCCCGCACCTGCCGTGCTTGCAAAGGAGACTCGTCGCTCTTCCCTGTAGAAGAGAGACGTGGTCTCCTTTTTGTTTTGGGCGTAAATAGCGTCTCAGAGGAGGTGCTTGAGAACTGAACTGGCCGAGAAGCGTCCGTGTGTCACGTCGCAATACTCATAAGGAGATGAAAGCAATGACGTATGTCACAGAAAGGATGAAGGAGCTGCAGGAGCAGCTGCTCCAGGGCAAGCTTAGCCGCCGCGAGTTTATGCGCGGCGCGATGCTGCTTGGCCTGTCCGTTGGCGCCGCCGAGGCGCTGGCGGCCTGCGCCCCCAAGCTGGCGCCTACCGCAGTGCCTCCGACCAAGATACCTCCCACCAAGGTCCCGCCGACAGCGGTGGCACCCACCGAGGTACCTACGCCTACCGAGGCCCCGGCTGCGCCCGAAGCTCAGCAGGTAGTGATGGATAAGGACTGGCAGCTGGTGATCGACTATGACAAGTGCAGCGGCTGCCGCACCTGCGAGCTCGAGTGCGCCAAGCGTCACTACGGCGTAATCAATCCGGCGCTGGCGAACATCACCATCTACAAGGTGTATCCCGGCATTGATATCGCGATGTACTGCCGCAACTGCTGGACCAGACCTTGCATCGACGCCTGCCCTACCACGCCAAAGGCAATCACGATCAGCGAGATCAGTGGTGCCTGCAAGGTTGATGCCAAGGTGTGCATCAAGTGCTTCAAGTGCGAGGAGGCCTGCATACAGCAGCATCTTCGCTTCCACCCTACCGAACAATACCCGCTGATGTGTGACCTGTGCGACCTGGACCCGGCCTGCGTGGCGGCCTGCCCAGACAAGGCCCTGAGCGTCGTGCCGCCCTCCGTCGCGCCTGACACATGGGCCCAACCACTCGAAGAAGTCGTGGAGCAGCGCAAGGAAAAGCTCGGCCTGCTCAAGTATATGGAGGCGTGACCCGATGGCAGACACATTGTTTGGATATGCTGGCAAGATCCTCGAAGTAGACCTGACCACACACAGCACCAAGACAGTCGAGGTTACTCCCGACCTGGCCAAGAAGTACCTGGGCGGCGTGGGCTTTGCCGCGCACTTTCTCTGGAGCCGGGTCAAGCCCGGCACGGACCCTCTGGGACCAGACAACCTCTTGATGTTTATGACGGGCCCGATGACTGGCACTGGCGCCTCGGGTACTCGCTGGAGCGCGGCTTTCAAGTCGCCGCACACCGGTGCCTGGGCGCAAACCGCTATGGGCGGCGACATTGGCCCCGAGCTCAAGTACGCCGGCTGGGATGGTATCATCATCACCGGCAAGTCGGACGCTCCGGTCTATCTTTCGATCAACAACAGCAAGGTGCAGCTGAAGGACGCCAGGAAGCTGTGGGGAAAGGACACCCACGAGACAAGTCTGGCAATTGAGAAAGAGCTGAAGGACAGGCTGGTCAAGGTAGCGTGCATCGGTCCTGCTGGCGAGAACAGGGTTGTGATAGCTTCCATCAACAGCGAGAACTTTCGGGCCTTTGGGCGACTCGGCGGCGGAGCCGTGATGGGCGCCAAGAACCTCAAGGCTGTGGCCATTCGGGGTACCGGCGAGGTCAAGGTAGCGGACCTGGACGCCTTCTGGAAGCTGGTGGAGCAGCAGCGCGCGAATCTACTGTCGCCCGACAACTACTGGTTCCGCCGCTGGGGTACGCAGACCTACAACGAGTGGCTTAACGACGTGGACCAGCTGGGACGCAAGAACTTTCAGGAAGCCTGGCTGGCCCCGGATGAGTTCAGAGAGGTCAGCGCCCAATACCTTGAAAAGACGTCCGAGCTCGGCCGACGCGCCTGTATTGGCTGCGCGAACCGCTGCTCGACCATGGGGATCGTTCGCAGTGGGCCCCATGCGGGACTGGTGAATGAAATCGACTATGAGGGCATTTCCAACGTTGGCGTGGGCTGCGGTCACACTGATTTCCGCACCTATATGCCCGTCGAGACCGAGATAGAGAAGCAGGGCCTTGACCTGATCTCCACCGGTAAGACCATCTCCTTCACCTCGGAGCTCTACCAGCGAGGCGTCCTGACCAAGGCGGACCTGGGCGGGTTGGATCTCACCTGGGGCAATACTGACGCCCAGATTGAGCTCGTCAAGATGATTGCCACCCGCAAGGGCATTGGCGACACCCTGGCTCTGGGTACGTACGAAGCGGGCCGGAAGATCGGCCACGGCGCCGAGCAATACGCTATGGTCGCCGGCTTGCACAATGAGATGTCAGGTAGTGACCCGCGCAGCTCTGCCGCAATGATCAACACCGCGTACGTGGCGGCAGAACGCGGCTCTTCCCACAATGCTCCGGCCGGCACCTGGGACGCACCAGACCCAGTCTGGCAGGACAAGATGACCCTCTTTGACTCGCTGGTGGTGTGCCTGTTTGTTTCGGTGGATGGCTGGGGTTCGGTCAATCCCATCAACCCAGACTATCTGGCTATGCTCAACTCGGCCACCGGCTGGAACATTGACGAGAGAGGTTTCCTTCAAATTGGGGAGCGAATCGCCAACCTGGAGCATGCTTTCAACATCCGTGAGGGCTTCCGCAGAGCGGACTGGGAGTACTTGCCCCCTCGTATGTTTGAAGGCTTGCCCACTGGACCGAACGAGGGAGACAAGCTCACGCCCGAAATCGTCAAGTCCTTCCTTGACGAATTGTACACGCTTCGCGGCTGGGACGTGGCTACGGGCATCCCAACGCGGGCCAAGCTCGAGTCCCTTGACCTGAAAGACGTTGCCGACGAACTCAAGGTGTAGTATCCGTTAGTTCCTGGAGCGGTCTGCCGCTCCGCAAGTGACATCTCTCTCTGCAGGCTGGTGGGCGCTGGTCTGACGCCCACCAGCCTGCTTGTTCGCTGCCAAGGAAACGCCGTTTTGTCTGGGAGCAGTGTTCCGAGACCTCGCGTACAGCTGCGCTGTTAGCCAAAGTTGAAAAGTGAACTCATCAAAAGTTGAAAAGTGAACTGGTTGGCTTTGCTCACGAGTTGGGCAAGGCGCGGAGGGGATAGACGGCCGAGTGCGCCACCTTGCCTGCCCACCAGATGCGGATTTCCATCGTGTCTGTGTCAGTGTTGGGGATGATGTGAACATCAACCTCCTCGCGTAGGGGGACATTGGGTACCTCAATGTCATGGTTGAAGAGAGAGATGCGGCGGTAGCCATTGACGACTCTGGTCTCGTGCAGGCAGAAGACGTCTTTGGCTTCACGGTAGGGTTTGGGCAGAGCTAGGGGCCGGAAGAGGGTGCAGCCGGACGTTCTAGCCTGGTCGAAACGGAGACTGGGGATCTGGCCGGTGGTAGCGTGGACTTGATGGTTGTTGTAGCGGTCCACCTCGTAGCGCAGGACAGCGCGCACTTCGTCAATGGTAGAGAGGTGATCCAGGGCAGATTGGCGGACGATGCGATCCTGCATCCAGCGGAAGGTTCTCTCCACTTTTCCTTTGGCCTGCGGCGAAAGGGCATAGATTACATCCACGCCCAGGGTACGCATGACCTGGCGCCACTGGGGGTCGACATCGTCGGTGGTGAGAACGTGGTTGCGCCAGAAGCTATCCCGTTTCTGTACGAAGCGGAAGACGCGCAAGTTATCGACATAGTAGCGCAATGGCAAGCCATAGGTTTGCATAAGGGTTTGCGCTGCCTGGATATGTGCCCAGGCAGTCTCGTGCGGGAAGAAATCGGCGAACAACAGTTTGCGGCTGTAGTCGTCAATGGAGGTGATGAGCGTCCATTTTTCTGCGGCGTAGGGTGACCAGAGGTGCACCGAAGCATCATGCTGCACTAGGGCGCCAATAGCGGCGGTCAGGACTTGGCGATCATGAACTTGGCTCTTGCGGTGTGGCCTGTAGCAGCCTAGAGCCTTGGCTCTCGTGATGATGGTGGTAGTGGAGACGGTGATGCCGTGTTGACTGAGGCGGTCACGCAATGCCGAGTAGTTGTAGTCGGAGATGGGGAGTTGTGGGTCTTCTACCAGCCCTTTCTCTCGCAGCAACTCTGCTCTGATGCTCTCCTCTGCCTCGGACGAGAGGCGGGCCGGTGTTCGCCGATGGTAGTCAATGGTGAAGCGGTCTGGCGCACGCCGGAACTCTCTGAGCAGGGCAAAGAAACGCGTCTTTCCCAGATGCAGCATCTCCTCTACTTCGGACCGGCACAGCGTACCTTGGCAGTAGCCCAACAGCAGCACCCGGATCTGCTCTGCAGTGAAGCGCCGATGTATCTGATCCATTGATCCCTCCCATAAGAACTGGAGGAATCTACCACAAATCGTGGGCGGCAAGGCCTGTCAAAGCCAGCATAGAATTGATCAAAATAGCCAACTTAAAACTGTCCAGCACACATGTCCGACTTGTGGGTTAGGCCTCCTTCTGTGGCTCGGCCAGTTCGGTGAAGACGCCGGCCTTGCGTTTCTCCCGCAGCCGATAGCTCTGGCCGCGGATGTTGATCGTCGTCGAGAAGTGCAGCAGCCGGTCCAGGATGGCCGCTGCAAGTACCTGGTCGGCGAAGATGTCGCCCCAGTCGCCATAGGACTTGTTCGAGGTGAGGATGATTGAGCCTCGGCCATAGCGGCGACTGACCAGTTGGAACAGGAACTGAGCAGCCATGCGGTCGAGAGGGAAGTAACCCATCTCGTCCAGGATGAGCAACCTGGGACGGCAGAGCGTGTGCAAGCGGTGGTCCAGGCGGTCCTCCTTGGCATCGCGGTGCAGTTGCTCGAGCAAGTCGACCATAGTGGTGAAGTAGACGCTGGTGGCATGCTGGATGGCCACCATGCCCAGGGCAATGGCCAGGTGCGTCTTGCCGACGCCGGGCGGTCCCAGAAAGAGGACATTCTCTCCGTTGGCGATGAAGCTGAGGCTTGCCAGCTCGCGGACCTGACGTTCGCTGATGGCCGGTTGGAAGGAGAAGTCGAATTGGTCCAAGGTTTTGGCGAAGGGGAAGTGAGCCAGTTTGCTCTTCATGGCCACGTCCCGCTCGTAGCGCGCCGAGACCTCGGTGTCGAGGAGTTGCTCCAAGAACTCGCAGTAGGTCCAGTCATGCTTCGCTGCTTCCTGGGCTATGGCATCGATGCACTCAGCCATTCTGGGCAGCTTGAGCCGGGCCAGATGAGATTGCACGCGAGGATAGGCCACATCGCTCATCAGGCCACTCCCAGGAGCTGGTCGTACCAGACGAGCGGCCTGATCTCGACCTCGGGCGCGGCAGGTAGGTCGGCCAGGCTCTGTGGAGCAGGCAGTTGGACTGCGCTGGGTCGCCGCGCGGGTGGTGAGCTGTGACCAAGGCGGGCGTAGTGAGCCGCCAGTGCGATACGCTGGTTACGACCCTCTGCCAGGCGGTGACGGGCGATTTCTTCGTCCCGAGCGTCGAGGACAAGCAGTTGGCCGTCTTCGCTCTCCTTCACTTGGAGCAGTTGCCCGGCATATGCGGCGGGCACCGAGTAGTAGTTGCCGTCGTAGCTCAAGAAGCAGTCTTTGGTGGAGCGCCGGAAGGCGATCAGGCTGGTGTCATAGTCAGGCTTGCCATCCAGAGGCAGCAGAGGCTCCTGCGCCAAGCGCTCCAATGGCACCTCAGCAGTCGTACCGTGCACGCGCCGGTTCGCCGTACCGTCCAGCCACGCCTGGCACTGGCGGTTGAGGTCGGCCAGGTCCACAAAGGTCAGTCCGGGCCAGAAGTTGCCCCGCACGTAGCGCACACTCGACTCGACCTTGCCTTTGGTCTGCGCCCGGTACGGCTGGCAGGCCCGCGGCGTGAAGCCGTAGTAGTCGGCAAAGTCGAGGTAGCGCGGGTTCCAGTGCACCGCTCCAGCGGCTCTTTCCAAAACCGCTGTCTTGAGGTTGTCGTGCAGCACAACACGCGGCACACCCCCGAAGTAGTGAAAGGCATGCATGTGGCAGCGCAGCCACCACGCCGCATCCGCCGACACGGTGAACTCCAGGTACAAGCTGCGCGACCAGCCCAGCATCATCAAGAAGGCATACAACCGGCGTCGGCAGCCATGGTGCATGATGAACCCAAAGTGCGCCCAGTCCACCTGCGCTTGCTCGCCTGGCTCGGTCTCAAAGCGCACCGTAGCTTGGTGCCGTCTGGCTTGCCGGTAGGGTTGCACAAAGCTCTTCAGCAGGCTCCAGCTGCCCTGGTAGCCTTGCCTCTGCAGCTCGTCCAACAGCTTCCGGCAGTTGTAGACCCCCTCTGCCATCCGCTTCTCCAGGTACGCAATGAACGGGTCGATCTTCCTGACCCTGGCCTTGCGCTTTCGTGGCAGCGGGCTGACTGGGCCATTGACGATGGTGCGAATCGTCGCGCGACCATGCCCACTGCTACGGGCAATCTCGCTGATGGTCACACCTCTGCGGTACAGGTCTTTGATCATGAATCGTATCTCCACTTTCAGCATAGGTGGTCCACTCCTCGGCATTCTGGCTTACCGGGCCATTGTGCCGCCAGCGCGACCACTTGACCAAAGTGGACAGTTTTATCCTGGCTTTTTTGGACATTTTAATCCTGGCTGTGACAGGACCGGCACAGCGTACCTTGGCAGTAGCCCAACAGCAGCACCCGGATCTGCTCTGCAGTGAAGCGCCGATGTATCTGATCCATTGATCCCTCCCATAAGAACTGGAGGAATCTACCACAAATCGTGGGCGGCAAGGCCCCGGCGGCAGTTCACTTTTCAACCCAAAATGGTTCACTTTTGAACTGTAAACAGTTCACTTTTCAACTTTGGATGACAAGGCAGCGATGTCCCACGTGTCCAATCAAATGATAATGTCACTGGGCGGTGATCGTTCGGTCAAATGATAATGTCACCGGGGGCGCCGCTCCTTTCTGATGAGATGTTGGTACAAAGAGAGTTTCG
>MWCV01000018.1 GCA_002070215.1 Chloroflexi bacterium ADurb.Bin180
GCGAGCTGGGTTCAGAACGTCGTGAGACAGTTCGGTCTCTATCCGCTGTGGGCGCAGGTGACTTGAGGGGAGCTGTCCTTAGTACGAGAGGACCAGGATGGACGAGCCTCTGGTGTGCCAGTTGTACCGCCAGGTGCATCGCTGGGTAGCCACGCTCGGCAGAGATAACCGCTGAAAGCATCTAAGTGGGAAACTCGCCCCAAGATTAGGTCACCCATTCCGTAAGGAAGTAAGACCCCTGGAAGACCACCAGGTTGATAGGCGGCATGTGTAAGGGCAGTAATGTCTTAAGCAAAGCCGTACTAATGGTCGAGGGCTTAATCACGCCACATGTCCGGCAGTGACTGAAGCCAACATTCTGTTCAATTCTTAGGGTGCTAGTCTGGCATTGATCCAAGCTAGCTCTTTACAACGAAAACAAGTTCTTCTGGTGATTTGAGCGGAGGGGAAACACCCTGCTCCATCCCGAACCAGGCAGTTAAGCCCTCCAGCGCCGATGGTACTTGGGGCGCAGGCCCCTGGGAGAGTAAGTCATCGCCAGAAGAACTTGTTTTTGTTTTGCCTCCGAACTATGCCTTTGCCCCCACGAGAGTGTGGAACAACTGCCCGGGGTGCGCGAGCGAGTTGTAGGGGCGGTTCGCGAACCGCCCCATTGCATCGCTCTAGAGCGGGATTCGGACAGGCTAAAGCCTGGACTACAAACCATCCCGCGTCAACACCTGGCGATCTCCCGTCTGCCGCTGCACGTCACCCACATATTCCACACTCTCCCCACTCTACTTGACACCCAACACAAACTACATATACTTACTAGTGTAAACCTGTGCATTAGTGGGAGTGCCTATGAGCAGTCGCTGGGAAGAGTCGCTTCGTCTGCCTGGCCGCCGGCTCACCCCGCAGCGCCGGGCGGTGCTCCAGGTGCTGCGTGAAGCTGATGGACATTGTACTCTGGCGGAGATTCGGGAGCGGGTTCGCGAGAGGTTTCCCGAGATACCTCTGCCAACCGTCTACCGCAACCTGCGCTACCTTGTTGAAGCGGGACTGGCTGCACAGACAGATCTGGGCAGCGGCTCGCACGTGTACGAGTTCGTGGCCGACAAGCATCATCATCACCTGGTGTGCCTGAGCTGCCGCCAGGTAATGGACCTCCCCGATTCGTTTCTTGACCCTCTGCGCGTTGCCCTGAAGGAGCAGTACGGCTTTAGCCCGCGCATGGAGCACTTTGCGTTGTTTGGCATCTGCCCTTCCTGCGCCAAGACGACAGCCGAAAGGAGACCAGACGATGTGGACTAGCGAGTTAAGTGGTGCCGCCATTACCTGGGCGGCAAGAACGACAACGGATGCTGCCGGAGCCGCGGGCGGAGCGTTTATGCACATTCCCGATGGGTTTCTCTCCACTCCCGTGTCGCTGGTACTGTGGGTCGTTGCGGTGCTCGTGGTCGGTGTGGCCCTGGTCAAAGTGAACCGGGATATGGATGAGAAACGGGTGCCACTGATGGGCGTAATGGCGGCGGCCATCTTTGCCGGTCAGATGCTCAACTTTGCCGTCACTGGTGGCACGTCGGGCCACCTGCTGGGCGCCGCCATAGCCACAGCTCTGCTGGGGCCGTGGGCCGCTATCGTGGTGATGACCTGTGTGGTCGGGACGCAGGCAATCCTGTTCCAGGACGGCGGGCTGCTCGCGCTGGGCGCCAACCTGGTGAACATGGCCGTCATTGGCGTGGCGGTGTCTTATGGTGTGCTGAGTGTGGTGCGAAGACTGCTGGGCAGCAAGCGTACCGGGTGGCTCGTCGGGGGGCTGCTGGCCGGCTGGTCGTCGATCTTTGTCGCGTCGCTGGCCTGCGCTCTGCAGCTTGCCCTTTCGGGAACCTCGCCGGCCAACATCGCGCTGCCGGCGATGGGCGGCATCCATGCCCTGATCGGTGTTGGGGAAGCCCTGATTACGGCGGCCGCTCTGGCTCTGGTCTATGTGGCCCGGCGCGATGTGCTGGAGCGAGGCGAAGCGGCAGCGAGCGGGCGTGGGCTGGCCGTTGGCGGGCTTGTCCTGGCGGTGTTGCTGGTGGTGCTTTCGCCATTGGCCTCCTCGCACCCCGACGGTCTGGAATGGGTGGCTGAGGAGCACGGGTTCCTTGGGTCCATGCTGGAGGCACCGTTCCAGCTCATCGCCGACTATGTCTTCCCGGGAATCGCCGATGAGAGGCTGGCCACCATCGCCGCGGGAATCATCGGAATAGCGGTGGTGCTGGCCGTGACCTGGCTGGCTGGCAGTGCCCGCCGCAGACGCGGCTCGCAAGGAGTCGCCTGAGCACGCACAGCAGTCCCTTCGATCTCTACCAGACCGGGCAGAGCCCGCTGCACAGGTTGGACGCCCGGGTCAAGTTGCTGCTGGCGCTCGCACTTGTGCTCTGTGTTTCGCTGATGCCCGTGGCCGCCTGGCCAGTCTATATCCTGCTGCTGGCGCTCATCCTGTCTGCTGCCATCCTTTCCGAGCTGCGCGTGAGGCCGTTGCTGCGCCGGTCGATGGTGGCGCTGCCATTTGCCCTGGCTGCTCTGCCACTGTTGCTGACGGTGCCGGGCCAGACGGCCGTTGCGCTCAGGCTCGGCCCGCTGCACCTGGCGGTGACCGTGCCGGGTGTGGAGCGTTTTGCCAGCATCGTTGTGCGCTCGTGGCTCTCAGTGCAGGTGGCCATTCTGCTCACTGCCACCACGCAGCTCCCTGATCTTCTGGTGGCCATGGGCCAACTGCACATGCCCCGTCTGCTGGTAGCCATCCTCTCCCTGATGTGGCGTTACCTGGCAGTGCTCGTGGACGAAGCGATACGCATGATGCGCGCCCGTGACGCGCGCAGCGCCTCCTGGTCTGGTCGTGGAGGAGGCACACTCGCCTGGCGCGCCTCCGTGACCGGGTCGATGGCCGGGAGTCTCTTTCTGCGCGGCCTGGAACGCAGCGAGAGGATACACAACGCGATGTTGTCCAGAGGGTATGATGGCTCGATACGGGGGATCGCTGTTCCGCCGCTTGACTGGCGCTCGCGTCTGCTGGTACTGCTGGGGCTGATCGTGGTGCTCGCTTTGCTGCTGTTCGGCTACTGGGTGGCGTGAGGCGGTCTATGGCGGGCCAGACTTGTGCGGCGATTCAGATCCGCGGATTGTCGTTTAGCTATTCGGATGGCAACCAGGCTCTGCGCGATATTGACCTGTGCATCGCCGCCGGCGAGAAAGTGGCCCTGGTTGGTCCCAACGGTGCAGGCAAGTCCACCCTGCTGCTGCACCTGAACGGTATCCTCACGGGCCAGCAGGGCCAGGTGATGGTGGGCGACGTGGTGGTGTCGGCACCACACCTCAGGCTGGTGAGGGCGGTGGTGGGCATCGTGTTCCAGAATCCTGACGACCAGCTCTTTTCGCCGACGGTGTTCGACGATGTGGCCTACGGACCCATCTACATGGGGTTGTCCGAGGGAGAGATCCGCCAGCGGGTTGCGCGAGCCCTGGGGCAGGTGGGCATGGAGTCCTATGCTCCGCGGACGTCGCACCACCTCAGTCTGGGGGAGAAGAAGCGCATCTCCATTGCCACGGTACTGGCTATGGATCCCAGGGTACTGGCTCTGGACGAGCCTTCGTCAGGCCTGGACCCACGGGCCAGGCGGACGCTGATTCACCTGTTGCAGCAACTCGGGCAGACCATGCTGGTCAGCACGCACGACATGATGCTGGTGGCAGAGCTTTGCTCGAGGATGGTGGTGCTCGATCAGGGGCGCATCGTAGCCGATGGTGCCACGCGGGACCTGCTGGCGAACGACGAGTTGCTCAGAGCGCACGGTCTGGAGGCGCCCCCAGCTCTTGGTCGATAAACATCGCATCGCCCAAGTTGCCTCGCCTGCGGCGAGACACGCTGCGCACCCTGTGGTCTGAGCGGTGGCCAACTCTGCCCGGCCCTAGTCGACGAACATCGCTTCGCCCAAGCCGCCTCGCCTGCGGCGAGACACGCTGCGCAGATTGTGGTCTGAGCAGTGCCCGACTCCGGGTCCTAGTCGATAAACATCGCGTCGCCAAAGCTAAAGAAGCGATAGCGCAGCCGGATCGCCTCCTGATAGGCGTGGTCGATCCTGTCCTTGCCGGCAAAGGCGGCCACCAGCATGAGCAGCGACGAGCGCGGCAGATGGAAATTGGTGATCAGCGCGTCGACCACCCGGAACTCGAAACCGGGATAGATGAACAGAGTGGTCGGCCCGAAGAAGGGTGTCAGGGGAGCGTCGGACCTGGTCAGCGCTCTACCGGCGGTCTCCAACACGCGCACACTGGTGGTCCCGACGGCGATGACACGCCGGCCAGAGCCGCGGGCGAGGTTGATTGCCCGGGCAGTAGAGGCCGGAAGCTCGCACTGCTCGCTGTACATTCGGTGCTCGGCTAAATCCTCCTCGACCACAGGCCGGAAGGTGTCCATGCTAACGTGCAAGGTGACAAAGGCCACCTCGATTCCCTGTTGCCTCAACTCGCCGAGCAACTCCGCAGTGAAATGCAGCCCCGCCGTCGGTGCAGCGACCGAGCCGCGAACCCGCGCGTAGATAGTCTGGTAGCGCTCTGGATCGCTGAGTGGTGTGTGAATGTACGGCGGCAGGGGTACCACGCCCAAACCATCCAGCAGCGGCTCGACCGGCCTGGAGAACGATAGCACGCGGCCCCCGGCAGGAGTCACGTCCACGACGTTGGCGATGAGGGGCGCTTGTGGCCCGTCTGGTCCCTGGGATACATCGACCCGGACCTGCACTCCTGGCCTGACTCGTCGGCCCGGCTTGAGCAGCACCTCCCACGAGCCGTCGGTCCGCTTGTTCAGCAAGAGCATCTCCACGCGGGCGCCCGTTGGCTCTTTGCGGCCGAACAGACGGGCCGGAATGACCCTGCTTTCGTTGGCGACGAGCAGGTCTCCCGGCCGCAGGAATGAGCCGAGCTCATGAAAGAGGTGGTGCTCCAGCTCGCCCGAGCGGCGATGAAGGACCAGCAGGCGTGAGGCGTCGCGTGGCTCGACCGGGGTCTGAGCGATTAGCTCAGGGGGAAGGGCATAGTCGAAATCGGCAGTTCTCAAAAGCGTCTTTCGTTGCGGGAGGCGAAGGCAATTGCGCCGACGATGGACAACACCGCCAGCGAGGAGATCAGGTTCATCACCAGGTCGGCAAAGGCGGCGATGAACGTCGCCCGGTTGAGGGCGACGCCTCTGACGTGGAGCCGCGCCGCAAGAGGCGCAACCCAGGGGGCCACCATCTGTACGGCTAGCAGGAGAAGAAAGCCCAGAAAGCCCAGGGCACTGCTGACGTTGCGCCGCCGCAGGGCGAGGGTGAGTGTGAGCGCCAGCCCGAGTGCCAGCGCGAGAACGAGCGGGAGCCGCAACAGCAAGCCGATGGTCATTATCCTTCCTTCTTGCCTCAGGCTCTGGTGCTTGAGCCGATCCGCACGTCGCCGGCAAAGCTGCGCCCGGCCATGGGCGGCGATGTGTTCAGCCACTCGGCGATGGTTGCAGCCACATCGGCAAAGGTCTCTCTGGTGCCCAGGTCGACGGGGCGCACGTGCTCTCCCAGGACGAGCAGCGGAACATACTCGCGCGAATGATCGGTGCTGGGGGTGGTCGGGTCGCAGCCATGATCGGCCGTCAGCATCAGCACATCGTCGGGTCGGAGCGCAGCGACCAGCTCCGGAAGGCGCCGGTCGACGGCCTCCAGTGCCCCGGCGTACCCAGCCGCGTTGTTGCGGTGACCATAGATCATGTCGAAATCGACGAGGTTGGCAAAGATGAGACCATCGCCAGCGGTTCTCATGGCTGCCAGCGTTTGGTCAACTCCGTCCATGTTGTTCACGGTGTGGACTGCCGTGGTGATGCCCTGGCCGGCAAAGATGTCCTCGATCTTGCCCACGGCGAACACGCTCTTCCCGGCCGATACGACACGGTCGAGCAGGGTCGCTTGCGGGGGCGGTGCGGAAAAGTCACGGCGGTTGGGCGTGCGCTGGAATGCCCCGGGGTTGCCGACGAAAGGACGCGCGATCACGCGGCCCACGTTGTGCTCCCCGGTCAGGAGCTCTCGGGCGATGCGGCAGAATCGATACAGTTCCTCCAGGGGGATGATCTCCTCGTGAGCGGCAACCTGAAAAACGCTGTCGGCACTGGTGTAGACGATGGGATATCCGGTGCGGACGTGCTCGGCGCCCAGCTCGTCCAGGATCACCGTGCCAGAAGAGGCATAGTTGCCCAGAGTAGGCCGCCCGATGCGGCGCTCGTACTCGGCGATGAGGTCGGGCGGGAAACCGTGGGGGTAGGTGGGCAGCGGCTGAGGGGAGATCACGCCCATCAGCTCCCAGTGGCCGATGGTGGTATCTTTGCCGGCCGAGCGCTCGGCCATGCGGCCGAAAGCTGCCTGTGGTTGAGCGGCGGCAGGCACACCGAGAATGGCGTGGAGGTTGCCGAGCCCCAGGCGCTCCAGGTTAGGCAGCTTGAGCCCGCCCACGGCACGGGCGGTGTTGCCCAGCGTGTCCGAGCCAACGTCACCGTAGAGGTCGGCGTCCGGCAGAGCGCCGCAGCCCACGCTATCCAGAACGATCAGAATGATGCGCCTTATGGGATTCATCGTGCTGGCTATCATAATCGCGGGACTGGCCCGACGCAAATGGACAGGAATTACCAGCCGTTGATCAACTGACCCAGCAGCCCTGCCTGCCCGAGGCTGGCAATCAATCCGGCCAGAACGATGCCGACGACGGCCATCAGCTTGATCAGAGTGTTGATCGACGGTCCGCTGGTGTCCTTAAACGGGTCGCCCACCGTGTCTCCGACGACAGCAGCCCGGTGAGCATCGCCGCCCTTCCCCTCGTGGGCGCCGGCTTCGATGTGTTTCTTGGCGTTATCCCAGGCGGCGCCGGAATTGGCCATCATCAGCGCCAGGGCAAACCCGCTGGCCAGGCTGCCGGCAAGCAGCCCCACTATGCCTGCCGGCCCGAAAAGCACGCCCATTACCAGCGGAACGACCACCGCCAACAGGGCAGGTTTGACCATCTCTTTCTGTGCACCCAGAGTGGCGATGTCGACGCATCTGGCATAATCGGGCTGCGCGGTGCGGTCCATAATGCCAGCGATGCCGCGGAACTGCCGGCGCACCTCCTGGACCATTTGCGATGCGGTCCGGCCGACAGCGCTAATGGTCATGGCGGAGAAGTAAAAGACGGCTGCATTGCCCACGAACAGGCCGACGATCACCGCGGGATTGAACAACGAGATGTCATAGTATGTCACCAGGTCGATCAGCCGCACTTCGTGGATGGGGATCAGTCTGCCCAGAACAGAGACCGCCTGCACCCCGCACAGGTGAACGAGTTCAAAATGGATCTGGTCCAGGAAGGCTGCCAGGAGCAGCAACGCCGTCAGCGCGGCGCTGCCGATGGCAAACCCCTTGCCCGTAGCAGCAGTAGTGTTGCCGGCAGCATCCAGCGCATCCGTTCTGTGCCGCACGTGGGGAGCCAGTCCCGCCATTTCGGCAATTCCGCCGGCGTTGTCGGCGATGGGACCAAAGGCGTCAGTGGACATGGTGAAACCCAGGGTCGAAAGCATGCCGACCGCAGCCACGCCGACTCCGTAGAGACCACCGAGCATATCGCCGGCCCCGCCGGCAAGGTAGTAGCTGGCGGCGATGCCAATGCAGACCACGACCACCGGCACGGCGACGGAGCGCATACCAACGCCCATGCCCTCGATGATTACCGGTGCCGTTCCGGACAGCGCCTGCTCGGCCAGGTTGCGTGTCGGGTGGTAGGCAGCAGAGGTGTAGTAACCGGACGTCTTCCCAATGATGGCCCCGACAGCCAGTCCGATGAGAACGGCGCACCACATCTGCCACGGCCGCTCTAGCTGTAGAGCGAACGCCAGTGGCAAGGCGATGGCGGCGACTCCAGCCGTGGCGCAGGCCAGGCCGCGGTCCATCGCCTGGATCACCTGCTCGATGCCGTCATCATCGCGAACGCGCACCAGGCCCAGGCAAGCAATGGACCAGACCGTGCCAAATGCCGCCAGGACGAGCGGCATAGTCACGTATTGGAGCTGGGCAGTCAGGCTGGCGCCGCGCGCCACTGTGGCCGACACGCCGAGCGCCACCGTCGCCAGCAACGAACCGATATAGGACTCGTAGAGGTCCGAGCCCATGCCCGCCACGTCGCCCACGTTGTCGCCGACACTGTCGGCGATCACCGCGGGGTTGCGCGGATCATCTTCGGGGATGCCAGCCTCCACCTTACCCACCAGGTCGGCACCTACATCGGCTGCCTTGGTGAAGATGCCGCCTCCCACCCTGGCCGCCAGGGCCACGATGCTGGCACCGGATACCCCGCTGACCAGGATATTCGCGATTTCTACCAGCCGCTGGTCGCCGCGGTAGAGGTGAGGGGGAACCAAATAGTAGAGCGCGAGGAAGGCGAGCGACGCGTTGAGCAGAGCAAGACCGACCACGGCCAGCCCCGTGACCGCGCCGCCCTCCATCGCTACCCGCAGGGCCCGATTCAAGCTGCCGCGGGCCGCGTGCGCGGTGCGCACAGAAGCGCGAGTGGCGGTGCCCATCCCGATGATGCCTCCGGCCGCGCAAAGGAGGGCCCCCAGCAGCACGGAAAAGGGCGTGAGAACGCTGATCAGCCCCCGCCACGCCAGAACGACAAAGAGCAGGAAAACAGCGAACACCACCAGAGCGATGACGCGATACTGCCTGACCAGGTAAGCCACTGCACCGCCGCGGATGGCACGGGCGACCGAGACCATCTCGGGCGTACCTTCCTCGTATTGCTTGACCTTGTGGTGCAAGAGAAAGGAGTAGAACAGGGCAATGAGCGAGCTGGCCGGGACAAGCCACCAGATGGCCGGGAGTCCGGCCACGGTGTAACTGCCCAAGCTCTGCCACAAACCCATAAGGCACCTCCGTGGTGTAGTATGGTTATGGTACGGTCGCTGCCTGCGCCGGCCAGCAAGCTAGTTCACAGGCGGCGACGGGCCACTCCGGGGGGATCACTCGATTTGCCGCCCAGCACGGTCGGGTGACGACCGTGCTGGCGCAAAAGCAATGATACGACAGTATAGACAAAGGCGCATAATGTGCCAAATCGCGCTGGTGAGCCCTTGTCCGCTGCTTGCCTGAAGTTCTGACAGGGTATATAATCGGACGCATCCGGTTTCATCCACGAGCCCCTGGCAGCGCCGGGGGCTCTGTTTGGGTACAGGGAGTCATATGAGCCACGGAACGGTGAACGACAAGCTAGAGCAGATGCAGCAGCGCTATGAGGAGCTGGAGCATCTGATGGCAGACCCGGAGGTGGCCGCCGACTACAGCCGGCTGCGCACCTACACGCAGGAGCGGGCCGAGATCGCGCCTGTAGTCGAGGCTTATCTCGAAAGCAAAGCCATCGAGCAGCAGACAGAGCAAACCAAGGCCCTCCTGGCCGACGAGCAGGACGAGGAGATGCTCGCCCTGGCTCGAGAGGAGCTGGACGGTCTCGCAAAGCGCGCTGAGGAGCTCAGGGACCGGCTGCACCGCCTGCTCATCCCCAGGGATCCCAACGACGAGCGCAACGTGATCGTGGAAATCCGCGCCGGGACCGGCGGTGAGGAAGCAGCGCTATTCGCCGCCGACCTCTACCGGATGTACACTCGCTATGCGGAAGCCCAGGGCTGGAAGACAGAGCTGCTGAGCTCGAACGACACGGGAATCGGCGGGTTCAAAGAAGTGATCTTTGAGGTCAAGGGCCGGGGTGTCTACTCACGGCTCAAGCACGAAAGCGGCGTGCATCGCGTGCAGCGGATTCCGTCAACGGAAGCCAGCGGCCGCATCCACACCTCCACGGCTACCGTGGCCGTGCTGCCCGAAGTCGAAGAAGTCGAAGTCGAGATCAAACCGGAGGATCTGCGCATCGATGTCTATCGGTCCGGTGGCCATGGCGGGCAGAGCGTCAACACCACCGACTCGGCGGTGCGCATTACCCACCTGCCGACCGGCATCGTTGTAGCCTGTCAGGACGAACGCTCGCAATTGCAGAACAAAATGCGCGCCATGTCCATTCTGCGGGCCCGGGTCTATGAGATGGAGCAGCTCGCCCGCGATGAGCAACTGGGCGCCGAGCGGCGCTCTCAGGTTGGCTCCGGCGAACGAAGCGAAAAGGTCCGCACCTACAACTTTCCCCAGAACCGAATCACGGACCACCGGATCAACTTTTCCAGTCACCGGCTGGAGACGGTCCTGGCCGGCGCGCTGGATGAGTTCATCGAGCAGCTCACTGCTGCCGAGCAGGCCGACAAGCTGCGCGCGGCAGGCCTGAACTAGCCCCACCTCGATGGCTTACAACCAAAACCTCACTGTGCGCGCCGCCCTGGCTCAAGGGTCAGCTACGTTGCTTGCCTCTGGTATCCCTTCGCCCGTGCTCGACTCGGAGGTGCTGCTGGCTCACGTGCTGGGGTCGAATCGGACCAGGCTGTTCGCACGCCCCGAGTACACGCTCACACAGGAGCAGGAGCAGCGCTATAAGGCCTGCCTGGCGCGCAGACAAAGACACGAGCCGGTGCCATACATCGTAGGGTCACGCGAGTTCTACGGGCTGACCTTTGCCGTGGACCGGCGCGTACTCATCCCCCGGCCAGAGACCGAGCAGGTGGTGGAACGAACTCTCGAATCGGTAAGCGGGGGTCCAATCCTGATTGCCGACGTTGGGACAGGCAGCGGGATCATCGCCATCTCACTGGCCGTCCACTTGCCGTTGGCGCGTGTCTATGCCATTGATTCGTCCAGCGATGCGCTCGAGGTCGCGGCGAACAACTGTCGCCGACACAACCTCATCGAGCGAGTCCGTCTGCTGCAGGGCGACCTGCTCGAGCCGTTGCCCGAGCCGGTGGATCTGATTGCCGCGAACCTGCCCTACGTCCCAACGCCAACACTGGCCACCCTGGATGTCGATGTCAGGGACTATGAGCCGTGGCAGGCCCTCGATGGAGGACCCGATGGACTGGCACAGGTCGCCCGGCTGCTGGGGCAGGCCACACACTGGCTGCGGCCGCGCGGGGCCGTGGTCCTGGAAATCGGCGCAGAGCAGGGTGAGCGGGCAGCCTGCCTGGCCCGGGATAGCTTCCCCCGCGCGCGGGTAGAGGTGTTTCAGGATTTCGCCGGCCTGGACCGGGTGGTTCGAGTTCGCATGCCCGACTGAGCAGACCGCTGTCTGAACTGGAGGAACGTTTGGCCTATCGACTACTGGCATTGGACGTGGACGGCACTCTGGTGGACCGTTCGCTCGAACTATCACCGCGCACCAGGCAGGCGGTGAGGCGGGCCATCGATGCGGGTGTGCACGTGACCCTGGCGTCGGGCCGGCAGTTCCATCAGGTAGAGGTATTCGCGCGGGAGCTGGGCATCGGCGAGCCTCTGATCTGCAACCAGGGGGCCATAGTGATGGCCCCGGGAGAGACCAGGCCGCTCTACGAGTGCGCTGTTCCCAGACCGGTGGCTAACGACTTTATGGCCTTTGTGCAGCGTCAGGGCTGGGACCTGTGCGTGTACGGACGCGAGCACCTCTATGCCCACGGTATGACGCCGGAGGTGCAGGTGCTGCTCGACCTGGCTCCGGCCGGGGAGACCATCCACTGGCTGAGCGAACTCGACGATTCGACCGAACTCATTCAGCTCCTGGTCATCGTTCAGCCGGAGCGGACCGCGTTGGTAGAGCGGCTGCTGAAGGCGCGTTTTGGCGGTCAGCTCAACATCGTACAGTCCTTTTCTCACTTTGTGGAGGCGTCCAACCCGGCGGTTTCGAAAGGGACGGCCCTGGCCTTCCTGGCAGGGCGGCTCGGGGTCGGACAGGCAGAGACCATGGCCATCGGCGACCAGGACAACGACGTGCCAATGGTGGCCTGGGCCGGACTGGGCGTGGCAGTGGGCAATGCCAGCGTCGCATGCCAAGCCGCCGCCAAGGTTGTCACGGCGGATGTGAGCGAGGATGGGGCGGCGGTGGCCATCGAGCAGTTTGTGTTGGGGAAGGCCCTATGAACAGCGGCGCACGAATTGTGCCGGCCGACCGGGCCGGCATCCGCCGCGCTGCACAATGGATACACCGCGGCCAAGTGGTGGCTGTGCCAACGGACACCGTGTACGGGCTGGCCGCTCACAGCGCCCTGGCCGAGGCAATCCTCAAGCTCTACGCTATCAAGGAACGAGACCGCCTGAAGGCGATTCCACTACTGATCGGCAGTGCGGTGGACCTGGCGGGCGTGGCCTCCAGTGTGCCGGTATGGGCTGGGCTTCTGGCCGAGCGCTTCTGGCCTGGTCCCGTGACGCTGGTTGTTCCCAGCGCGGCCAGCGTGCTACCGGTGCTCACCGGCGGTGCTGGGTCGGTGGCGGTGCGCGTGCCAAACCACCCGGTGGCCCTCGCGTTGATCGAGTCGGTGGGCGCTCCGCTTGCGGTCACCAGTGCCAACCTCTCCGGCGCGCCTGAGACGACCACGGCGGCAGAAGTGCGGCTGGTGCTTGGGGACCGCCTGCCCTTGATTCTCGATGCCGGGCCCCGTCCGGGCGGGGTGGCATCTACGGTGGTCGACACCACGCGGGATCCCCCGGTCATCCTGCGCCGTGGCGCCAGGGTCGAAGAGGTAGAGCGGCTGCTCGGCCAAGGGGTGTAGGGGGGCCTTTGGGGAAAAAAAAGCTTGCATTCCGGTTGTTTCCGTGATAGACTAGCCCGCGGGAGGGAAAATGGCAGCGCAGGCGATCTACCGCAGGTGGCGTTCGCGCACATTCGCCGAGCTGATCGGCCAGGAACACGTAACTCAGACACTGCTCAACTCGCTGCGCGCCGGGCGCATTGGCCACGCCTATTTGTTTACCGGGCCGCGAGGAACGGGCAAGACCAGCGCCGCTCGTATCTTTGCCAAGGCGGTGAACTGCCTGGACCCTCAGAACGGCGAACCATGCAACCACTGCTCCATCTGCGTTAGCATCAACGAAGGTCGTGCGCTAGACCTGATCGAGATTGACGCCGCCTCCAACCGCGGCATCGACGAGATCCGCAGCCTCCGCGACAAGATTGCCTTTTCCCCCAACGAGTGCCGCTACAAGGTCTATGTGATCGACGAAGTGCACATGCTCACCGACCCGGCCTTTAATGCGTTGCTCAAGACCCTCGAGGAGCCCCCGCCGCACGCCATTTTCGTGCTGGCTACGACCGAACCGCAGCGCATCCCTTTGACAGTGCTATCACGCTGCCAGCGCTTTGATTTCCGGCGCGTGTCAATGGCGAACCTGCTGCTCAAGCTCGAGCGCATCTGTGCTCAGGAGGGTGTTCGCGCCCAACCCGAAGCGCTGGCGGCCATTGCACGCCACGCCACGGGCAGCTTTCGCGATGCCGAGAGCCTGCTGGATCAGTTAGTGTCCTTTGGCATCGAGGAGATCAAGGCAGAGGATGTCCAGCGCGTGCTGGGTTCGGCTCCGGAAGCCGTCGTGGCGGGCATCGCGCAGGCAGTGATCTCGGGCGACGCGGCGGCGGGCCTGTCCTGGATCAACGAGGCACTCGATGGAGGGGTTGAGGCTCGCCAACTGACCCGCGAGGTGCTAGAGTACCTGCGGGGGTTGCTGCTCATCAAGAACGGCGGTGCCAGGCTGTTGAGCGTGACCCCCGAGGTCGAAAAGAGCATGGCGGCTCAGGCCGAGGCGCTGAGCCTGCCGCGCTTGCTGCGTGCCGTGCGGCTGTTCAATGGAGCCAGCAACCTGCTCAAGACGGGTATCCACACTCAGCTTCCGCTGGAGATGGCACTGGTAGAAGCCAGTATGCCCGATGACGTAGCCCCTGCGCCGACCAGAAGTGCACCGGCAGCGGCTCCGCCGCGCGAAGCGATGCCGGCCTCGGGCAGCCAGGTTCGCTCCGCACCGGCGCCGCGAGCGGCAGAGGCCAGGCCAGCACCGAGGACGACTCAGGGCACGGCGCGGCCGGGCAAACTCCCGGAACCGCCGCCCGAACCACCTGACCCTCCCGGGTTGGCGGGCCGGGCGCCGGAACAGAGAAAACCGGCCCCACCGCCAGGCCCGCCGGCGGCGACGGAGCAGGCTACGGCAACAGCAATACCGCCCTCAGATGAGGCGGGTCTTTCCTGGCTAGTCGATAACTGGGGACGCGTTCTGCAGGCAGTGCGGGTCAGGAACAAGGCGGTCGAAGCCTTCTTGAAGTCGTGCGAGCCGATATCCGTGAAGCAGGGCGTGGTCACGCTCGGTTTCTACCATGCCTGGCATCGTGAGCGAATGAACGAGGACCGCAACCGCCGGCTGGTGGAGGAGGCTCTGTCAGAGGTGGCCGGCAGGCCCTATCGGGTCGAGTGCAAGCTCTATGAAGGCAATCGCCCAGAACGCGAGAAGCAGAAGCAGTCGAACCGACGCGAGGAAGCACTGAACCACCCAGTGATTCGCGATGCGATCGACAATCTTGGCGCCACCGTCGTCGATGTACAGTAGTTGCGGGGGAAATTACTCCACAACGGAGGGTGTTGATGGGCAGCAAGGGCAAAGGCGGCAAAATGCGTTTCTCGCAGCCGCCCGGCGGCACGATGATGAAACAGGTGCAGCAGCTTCAGGCGCAGATGATGCAGGCCCAGGAGCAGCTTGGCCAGGAGACGGTGACCGCCTCCGTGGGCGGTGGTGCGGTGACGGTAGTGATGACCGGCCAGCAGGAAGTGCGCTCGGTCAAGATCAGCCCCGAGGCGGCCAATCCTGAAGACGTTGAGATGCTGCAGGACCTCATCGTGGCAGCGGTGAACGAGGCGATGAGCAAATCGCGTGCGCTGGCCGAGGAAAAGATGGCGCCCCTGACCGGTGCGCTGAACATCCCCGGGTTGATGTGATGCCTGAGAGCACTGGCAGCCCCTCTCCGCAACCCGTCTCCGCCGTGCCGCGGCCGGTTACGCGGCTGATCGACGAGCTGAGCCGGCTCCCTGGCATTGGCCCCAAGACCGCGTCTCGATTGGCCTACTTTCTGCTGCGCGCCCCGGCGGAGCAAGTGCTGTCTCTGGCCGATGCGCTCCGGCTGGTGAAGGAACGAACGACGCTGTGCAGCGTGTGCTTCAACATCGCCGAAAGCAGCCCCTGCTCCATCTGCGCCAGCAGCGACCGGGAAGCGGCCCAGATCTGCGTGGTCGAAGAGCCGCTCGATGTACTGGCGGTCGAGCGTACCAGAATGTACCGCGGCCTTTACCACGTCCTGCACGGGGCGATATCACCCGTAGAGGGCATCGGGCCAGACGAACTCAAGATCCGCGAGCTCATCAACCGCGCCAGGACGGGCCAGGTGCGCGAGGTGCTACTGGCCACCAACCCCAACCTTGAGGGCGAGGCCACAGCGATGTACATCGCCCGGCAGCTCATGCCGCTTGGCATTCGGGTGACGCGTCTGGCCAGAGGCCTGCCCATTGGCGGCGACCTTGAATACGCGGATGAGATCACGCTGGGCCAGGCTCTCGAAGGCCGCCGCGACATCTGATCGCCTTGCACGCTAGCAAGCGTGCAGTTCCTTCCTCGCATCTAGTTCTTCACCCGATGCCAGGGCTGCCTGGTTGCGGTTCTGTAACCATCCATTAACCCGGCATTTGCCTAACCGAGTCGATCCGGCTATAATCACTTCAGTCTCCCCAATTGGCAAGCGAGGCTGAGGTCGGGCATGATCGAGGCGCGAAAACTGGACCGGGTATGGTTGGCGCTTTTGGGGCTGGCGGCACTGGCCGTCGTCTGCCGCGAAGTCGTCTTCCTCAGACTCGGCAGAGTCAGCGCGGCCGAGGCCCTCTACAGCGCGCTGATCAATCTCGGCATTCTGGGCCTGCTGCTCTGGCTGATGTTCCGCTTCTCGCTGCGCCGGCTGCCCTCCGAAAGGCAGCGCTTGAAAGAGTCGCTGACTCTGCTCGACATTGCCTCTGCCGTTGGTTCGACACTTGAACTGAAGCGAGTCCTGCAGCTCATTGCCAGACGCACTGCGGAAGCTTGCCGAGTTCACCGTTGTAGCATCTTTCTGCTCGAGAACCGACGCATCCTGCCGCTGATGTCTCAGTTGGCGAGCGGCGATACAGACCGCATCTCGTGGGAACGATTCCGTCGGCGCACCTATGTGGAGACGCTGGATGAGGTGCCCATTCTCGACCAGGTGCTGCGGGATCGCTTGCCGCTGGTACTCAACGCCTCGGCGGTGAAGGCTCTACCAGAGAACTGGATCAAGCCCTTTGGAATCCAAAGCGTGCTCATCGTGCCGCTGGTGACGCGAGACACGGTGATTGGCTTTATGGCGCTTGATCAAATCGAGCCGCTGATGTTCGGCCGCGGTCAGATCAACCTGGCCACAACCATTGGCAGCCAGGCGGCAGCGGCACTCGAAAACGCCCGCCTCTACCAGCAGACCCTGGAAGACAACCGCGCACTCAAGGAGATGGACCGCATCAAGTCGGAGATCGTGGCCAATGTCTCTCACGAGCTGCGCTCTCCGCTGGCCTCCATCAAGGCCTACACCGAGCTGCTGCTCGACGAGGCGCGGGCCAAAGAGAGCGATGTATGCTTGCAGTGGCTGCAAGTGATCAATCGGGAAACCGATTCTCTCACTACCCTGGTCAACGATTCGCTCAACCTGTCACGTCTGGAGGCTGGAGGCTATGAGCTGGTGAGGGAGCCGCTCGGCCTGGGGGGCATAGTGCGAGAAGTAGTGTCGCTTCTCTGCGTGCTGGCCGAACCGCGGGGAATCAGCGTGGAGGTCGAAGAGGCCAACGATATGCCTCCGCTCTGGGCTGATCCCGAGTTGGTTCGGTCTATCCTGCGCAATCTGCTCGAGAACGCGATCAAGTACAGCCACAACGGCGGCAGGGTGTATGTCCGCATCTGGGCCGAGAATGGCAACGCAAATCTGTCGATCCGCGACGAGGGGATTGGGATGGACGCGGAAGCGCTCCAGTCGGTGTTCTGCAAGTTCTACCGCGCTCCAGAAGCTTCTGATGTACAGGGCACAGGCCTGGGCCTTGCGCTGGTGAAGGAGGCAGTGGAGGCGCAGCACGGGGATATCCAGGTACGCAGCGAGCTGGGCAAGGGGAGCGAGTTCGTGGTAGCGCTGCCGCTGGGCGGGGCGACCACTCTCGAAGTGGAGTAGAACTGTCCGCAACCCTGAGGAAGTTTGTTCGTCTTTCTGGTTGACAGTATAATTGTCTGACGTGTTCATAGGCCAAGCCAAAGCCTGTTGGAGGGCGAGAGATGGGAGACAAAACCAAACTGCTCATCATCGAGGATGACGCAGACCTGGTCAAGGCGCTCGAGTTGTACTTCTCTCGCGCTGGCTATGAGGTGGTCACTGCCGCCAACGGTCTGGAGGGGTTGCAGGTACTCTACAAAGAGCGGCCAGACATTGTGATCCTCGACATCGCCATGCCGAAACTGGATGGCTGGGAGGTATGTCGGCGTATCCGCGAGCTGTCCCAGGTGCCGATAGTGATCCTGACCGCCCGCGTTCAGGAAGATGAACGAGTCAAAGGCCTCAAGCTGGGAGCAGATGACTATGTGGTCAAGCCCTTTAGCCTGAAGGAACTGGATGCCAGGCTGGAGGCGGTGCTCCGGCGTGCGAGGGCAGCCCGGCCGATGAAAGAGGGTGTCATCTTTGCCAACAACGAGCTGGTGATTGACTCTGACCGGCTGATTGTCACCCGAGAAGGCCGGCACGTCGAGCTAACGCCGACCGAGTTGAGGCTGCTGCTCTTCCTCGCCGAGAACGAAGGGCGCGTGCTGACGCACAAACAGATACTGGAAAAGATCTGGGGCGCCGAGTACGTGGACGACGTGGACTATGTCAAGCTCTTTGTCTACCGGTTGCGCCGCAAGATCGAGGCTGACGCGGAGAACCCCAGGTACATCCTCTCCGAGCGTGGTATCGGCTACCGTTTCGTGAACCCGGTCAGCTAGAGCAGCTGCTCGCTGCGTTGCTGCCCGAACTAGGGCATGGCGGGAAGAAGCGGCGCAAAGATGCGAGATATGCCTGCGGGCTGGCCAAGTGCTTGTCCAGCGTATTCGAGCCAGGCATGGGCGTGCAGTTCCGCTCCCGCCCTCTGAATCCCGATGCGCAATACAGAAGCGATGCCGCGTCTCTTGAGCATCCATTGCAGCGCAATCGCCTGGCGCAGGCAGCGCATGGGATAAAGGTGGTGGCGGGCGGCGATGGCAACCAGCTCGGAGTATCGCTGAGCCCGCAGGCACTCACGTTTGTCCTCAGTAGTGGTCCTGGGGTCCAGCGGAGAAGTGATCCTCGTACGAAAACGGCCGATGGGTATCAGTCGCAGCGCAACATCCGCCACCAGTAGACCAAACCAGGCCTCGGCCAGGGCCAGCCGCTCCTCTTCCGGTAGCTCATAGAGACGTTTGAGATTCCTGGGTAGTCTTACACAGCAGACCATTCTGCTCCAGTTCATCGATCAGGTCCAGGAGATCATGCTCGAGCTGCGTGTCGGTAGCATCATACTCCTCAGCCAGCGTCTGAACGACCGGCTCGACCCGACCGAGCTCCAGGAGCAGCTCCCACATCCGCTGGCCAACCTCGTCAAGAACAAAGTATCGGCCGGTGCGCGCGTTGAGCAGGACGGTCTCCTGATCTAGGGAGGTCGCCACAACGAAGGGGGAGGGAACCCAGCTCTGTGCCTGCGTGTCCATAGTCGACTTGACCAGGTGCCGCTACGGTAGTCGCCCACTGTATCGTGAGCGAGTAGCTTGCTGCTCAATTATAGGCCAATTGGAGAAGACTCCAAATGATTGCGCAGCAAATCGACGGGAGCGTCGCCCAGACCCGGACGAGTACCGCTGCCGTCGGCGTATTTGTGAGTGTCTGAGTTGACAACCTGAACTCGGGCCGCTAGAATACGCGTCACCATCCCGCAACGGAGCGGTCAGGGAGCGCGTCCCGCCGCATCCAAACCACCCCCGCGGTGTTTTCTCCTCAAGCGATTCGGTTGCGAGCGTGGCGCGCAGTTCTGAAAGGAGCCATGGACGAGCAGGAGTCTCTCCTTGTCGAGCGCGCGCAGCAGGATCCGCTGGCCTTTGCCGCCCTGTATGATCAGTATGTCGACCGGGTGTACAACTATATCTATCAGCGGACCGGCAACCACGGTGACGCCGAGGACCTGACCGCCCGGACTTTTCTCAAGGCGTTTGTCCATCTGCAGCGTTACCGGTTCCGCGGCATACCTTTTGCCGCCTGGCTGTATCGCATCGCGCACAATGCGGTGGCCAACTGGCACCGCGATTCGCACCGGCACCAGATGGTGGCTCTCGATGCGATCGTGGAGCGCAGCCGCGAGGATGACCGTCCGGAAGATCTGGCTGCGACCCAAGAGGAACACGCGGTGTTGCTGCGGGCGGTGCGGAGTTTGCCGGCAGAGCGCCAGCAACTGCTGATCCTCAAGTTCAGTGAGGGCCTGTCGAATGCCGAGATCGGGCGCATCATGCACCGGACCGAAGGGGCGATCAAGTCGCTGTTTCACCGTACGCTGATGACCCTGCGGGAGGAGCTCGACCGACAGGAGCGCCAGCACACCAAGGACAAGCGCCAGTGAGCACGAGCATAACCAACGACCCAGACACCAATGGCCGGGTGACCGGGCTGATGAATCAGGTCCTTTCGCCGGTGGAGGCCCCTCCGGCGGTCAAGCGTCGGCTGCGCGACGAGATCCTGGAGGTCGCGCGGCAGAGAGCTGAGAATACCGTGCGGCTGGAACGGGACCGGCGCGCCCACACGTGGATCATCGGTGCGGCGATCGGTACCGTAGTGGCCGTGGCTGGCGGGGTCTGGCTCGTATTGCGCAACCGGTTGATGAACGATTCTGGCAGCACCGGCGAGGGGGCCGGGAACTAGCCAGATTCTCTCTGAGTGCATAACTACATAGTCTTGGTCGGAGGGCGGGCAGCAAGGATGCGTCCGTGTTGCCCGCCCTCCTGCATTTTCGCAGTGCGGCTCTAATCCTGGTTTCATCGAGGCGAATCTGTGAAGAGATATGCAGAAATCATTGGCTGGGGCAAGCACCTGCCGCAGCAGGTTGTGACCAACGACGACCTGGCGCGCACCATCGATACGAGTGACAGGTGGATCCGCGAGCACACTGGCATTCGCGAGAGGCGCATCGCCGGCCCCGGGGAGACATCGGTGGCGATGGGCGCTGCCGCGGCTCGAGCAGCTCTGGCCGTGGCCGAGCTCAAGCCGACAGATGTGGACCTGATTATCTTCTCATCCTATACTCCGGACTACCAGTTCCCCGGCGGTGCGCCGATGCTCCAGAAAGAGCTTGGAGCCACTCACGCTGCTGCGTTTGATCTTCGCGCCGGCTGCCCGGGGTTCCTCTTTGGCGTCTCTGTGGCGAGTCAGTTCATCGCCAACGGGGTGTATCGGCGCGTGCTGGTGGTAGCGGCGGAGGTGGTCTCGCAGTTTGTCAACTGGCAGGATCGCCGCTCCTGCGTGCTGTTCGGCGATGGGGCTGGAGCGGTCGTTCTCGAAGCCAGCGCTCGACGCACCGGAGTGCTGCATACGGCTCTAGGCACACAGGGTGCAGATTACGATGCCATGATCTTTCGCGGAGCCGGAAGCCGCCACCCCATCACCGCGGAACCGTTTTCGGACGAGCTGCGCTTTCTTCAGACCGACGGCCAGAGAGTGCTCAACTTTGCCGTGCGCACGGTCACTACCAGACTGAAGCAGGAGCTGGTGCTGGGCGGGGCGGAGATGGAAGATATCGCCCTGGTGATTCCACAGCAGTCCAATCTGAACTTTATGCACTGGCTGTGCAAAAAGCTGGGCTTTCCGACGGAGCGAGTGTTCGTCAACGTGGAGCGCTACGCCAATACATCGTCAGCGTCCATTGCCATTGCGCTGTGCGAAGCCTTCGAGCAGGGCCGGATCAACGAAGGCGACGATGTGCTGCTGCTCAGCTTTGGAGCGGGGTTGAACTGGGCCTCGGTGCTGGTGCGTTGCGGGGTGCGCGAGGGCGAAGACGAGACTAGCCTGGAACCGGCCACGATCCTGGCTGGCGTCCAGCACATGCTGCGGCACGCCCGGGCTATGGCCGAGGTGGGAGTGAGTAATCTGACCTCGGCGGTGAGTCTGGCCCTGCTACCCTTCTTTACCCGCAGCAGCAAAAAGTAGGCGGTCGGCCCACTCGGGAGCGAGTTTGCGCAGTCGGTTCTTCTTGAGGTTCTCACGGATCAGCCAGCGCACGTCTGGATCCGGATGCTGGCTCCACTTCTCAAGCAGCGGCTGGCCTTCCTCAGGCAGCGCTGCGACAGCCACGCTCCAGCAGTAGGCCATGCCCTGCCTCAGAACCCGGAAATCCTCGCTGCGGCGGTCCACTGCAGTGGACAGAGACGCGGTGATCCGGTCCAGCAGGCGCAGCACCTCGGCCGCGTGGTGCGTGGCTTTCAGCAGGCGGGGTTCGGCCAGTGCGGCGGCAGCGGCCCTTTGGACCAGCGGGGGCCCCTCGGCCCAGGAGAGCATTGCTGTGAGCAGCGCGTCCATGTCGGTGTCTCCCCAGCGCTGCAGGGCCATCGCTACGGCTTCGCGGATGCGCCAGCGCGGGTCCTGCGCCAGGCGCCACAGATCATCGAGCACATCGCGCTCACCTGCGCACAGGAGCCTGCCCAGGCCGATCACACCGCACATTGCCAGAAAGCCAGGCGGCTCATTGACCGGTGCCACCTCCGGCCCCAGGGCGGCGTGCCGCCTGAGCCAGGCCTCACTCGCCTCGTCGGCCACAGCCTGGGCCAGCTCGAGATTGGAGCGCGGCCCCGGAAGCCCCGATTCGCGCCGCAGGAATGGCTCCCAATCAGCAGTCTGTCTCAGCTCGAGGCGATAGTCCGCGACCTTGCTCATGCCCGGCCTCTCTGTCGCACGGGGCGCTAGCGCAGAATGATGCGGCGGTATTCTTCGGCAAAAGCAGCTCCGTACTTGCGCCCCAGCTCCGCGGCCCAGTCACGAACCCGCGCCTCGACCGATTCGGGGGGCAACTGGCTGCGATGACACTGCAGGGCCTTGATCTTGAGCTCGACCGTGTCGGTGATGTCCACAAACGTATCCGCTTCAAGGGTGGCAAACAGGTAGATCTCACTCACCTTGTGCGGCTCGAGGCCCTCATCCAATAGCTCGCGGAAGATGAATCTCGTGCAGGCGGAAGGGAACACCGCATAGAGAGCGGCCTCGCCAGCGGCGCGATGGTCGGGGTGGTTCACATAAACGTTGCGGTTAAAGTAGCGCGTGGGGTCCGTGCAGGCGACGATATCTGGTCGATAGCGGCGAATGAGAGCAGTCAGCTCTCGCCGCAGTTCCAGCGACGGCTCAAGAGTCCCGTCCTCGTGATTGAGCAGGATCACCGTTTGTACCCCCAGCACCCGAGCGGCCGCGAGCTGCTCTTTGCGGCGAATGGGGGCCATCTTTTCCGGTGGCATATCTGGCTGGTTGCTGCCACGGCTGCCGTCGGTGCAGAGCACATAGACTACATGTCGCCCTTCCTGGACCCAGCGGGCCGCTGTGCCAGCGACAGTGAATTCCGAGTCATCGGGATGAGCCGTGATGATCATGCGGCAGGAGAGGGGTGCTGGCGGCGGGGTTGCTGTCTTTACGACTTGCATAGCTCCTCATAGACCTGAATGATTTGCTCGGCGACATTCGGCCAGGTGTAGGTGAGTGCGTGCGCCCGCGCGTTGGCGCCCAGTCTCTCACGCAAGTCGGCGTCGAGCAGTACCTGGCGCAGCTTGTCAGCCAGGGCATCGGGATCGCCGGCCGGAACCAGCAGCCCGGTCACGTTGTCTTCGATGGTGTGCATCAACCCGCCGACGCGCGACGCGATCACCGGAGCGCCGCAAGCCATCGCCTCCAGCGCCACCAGGCCAAAGGACTCGTAATGCGAAGGCACGACGACCACCTCGGCTGCCGAGTAGTACTGGGCCAGCGTGTCCTGCGCCCGTGAGCCAAGAAAAACCACGAGGTCGTCCAGCCCTACTTCCTTCTTCAGTTTGTCCAGACACTCGATTTCATTCTCGAGTGCGTCGCTGTCCTCGTCAACGTCTCCGCCGATCACTGCCAGACAGGTGCCCTTGACCAACTCTGGCTCGAGGTCGGTGAGCTTGCACATGGCACGCACCAGAGTATCCAGTCCCTTCAGCGGGTCGAGCCGACCGACGAACAGCACCAGGCGGCACACTCCGGGAAGGTCAAGCCCTATGGCGCGCCTGGCTTCGGCCTGTGGAATGGGATGGAACATCTCCGGGTCGACACCCAGAGGGATGACGCGGATGCGGTCCGGATCAGCTCCGTAGAGTTCGATGGTCTGTTGCCGGTCGAGAGGGGTTGCGGCGATGATGCGGTCCAGACTGGAGACAAGCTCGCTTTCTACCTGGATGCGAACGTCGGTCTCTTTCTCCTCTGGACTGCGGGCTACCGTGTCCTTCATCTTGCCCAGGGTATGGAACATGTGCACCGTGGGCACGGAATGACGGTGCGAGAACTCGCGTGCGACCCAGCCCGAAAGCCAGTAATGGCTGTGCAACACATCGTAGGTGATGCCTTCCTGCTCGGCCATCGCCTCCATCCCCGAGAGAAACTCGGGCAGGTGTGAAAAGACCAGGTTCTTGCTGTAGGGTTCTTCCGGGCCCGCCGGCAAGTGGATCACCCGCACGTTCGGCCAGGGATGGACGATGCGATCCCGGGCGGCATCCTGAGAGCGGGTGTAGATGTCGACCACCAGGCCCCTTGCGCCCAACTCGCGCGATAGCTCGCGGACGTAGACGTTCATACCGCCTGTCTCCTTGCCGCCCAGAGCGGCCAGGGGGCAGGTATGAACGCTGAGCATGGCAATGCGGCGCGGATACCTGGAACGTTTGCCTGGACGGGTCACCGTACTCCTTGTCCCGAAAGGTAGCGGTCGCTGCCCTCACGGTTGGCGCGAAGGCAGCGACCGTATGCTGCTGACTGGCCGGAAGGTGCAGTAAGGCAGAAGCCCCGGGGAGAGGGCGAGAGCCGCGCTCCCCGGGGCAGCGTTGAACTAGAGCTTGCTGCCAATCATCTTGATGAGGTCGCTGCAGCGGCAGGCATAGCCCCACTCATTGTCGTACCAGGCCACAACCTTGACCATTGTGTCGCCGATGACCATCGTTGACTCGGCGTCCACGATGGACGAGCGGGTGTCGCCCTTGAAATCTGAGGACACGAGCGGCTCAAAGCTGATGCCCAGGATGCCCTTCATGGGGCCGGCGGCCGCCTTCTGGTAGGCTTCCTTGATGGCTTCGACAGTGGTGGGCTTCTTGAGCTCGGCCACAAAGTCCACTACCGAGACGGTAACGGTGGGCACGCGCAGTGAGAAACCGTCGAACTTGCCCTTCAGGTCAGGAATGACCAGCGCCAGGGCGCGAGCTGCACCGGTGGTGGTGGGGATGATGTTCTGACCAGCGGTGCGAGCACGGCGCAGGTCCTTGTGAGCCAGGTCCAGAATACGCTGGTCGTTGGTGTAGGCATGCACGGTGGTCATCATTCCGCGCACGATGCCCCAGGTGTCGTGCAGGACCTTGGCCGCGGGGGCCAGACAGTTCGTGGTGCAGGATGCGTTCGAGATGACGTTGTGCCTGGCAGGATCGTACTTGTCGTCGTTCACGCCGATGACGATGGTGATGTCCTCATTCTTGGCCGGCGCACTGATGATGACCTTCTTGGCTCCGCCGGAAGTGATGTGAACGGCGGCCTTTTCCTTGTCGGTGAACAGGCCGGTGGACTCGAGCACGATGTCCACACCGAGGTCCTTCCAGGGGAGCTGCGCCGGATCCTTCTGGGCCAGCACCTTGATTTCCTTGCCGTTGATCACCAGGTTGCCGCCCTTGGCCTCTACTGTGCCGTCAAAGGCGCCGTAGGTAGAGTCGTACTTGAACAGGTGAGCGTTGATCGCAGCATCGAACAGGTCATTGACGGCCACGACCTGGATTTCCTTGGGGTAACGCTCGAGCATGGCCTTGAGTGCCTGCCGGCCAATGCGTCCAAAACCGTTGATTCCGACCTTGATTGCCATCGTACCATCCTCCTCATCTGACTTGCTCACCGCCCAGAGGCGGTGGAATATCGCCAAGGTATCGCAGGCGATACCGGGCATTCCACAAACCAGACCCTAACGCCTCGCTTTCGATCCCGCCTGAATCTTGAGCAGCTCGCTGGCCAGCTTGGCTGGATCGTGGCGCCAGGGCCTTTCCAGGTCGACTACATCCGCCGACCAGGTAGGTACGGTACCCTCGTCACCCGGCTGAACCATGACCGAGTTCCAGGTGGTGGGCAGGGTCACGTCCAAACGGTTGTTGGCCAGCACATAATCGAACAGGTCATTGCCAACGTGGCTCTCGATGGCCCGAACGTGATCGACTACTGTATATCCATCTGTCTCGCCCGGCTGCGTGGCCACGTTGCACACATAGACCTTGATCGCATCCGAAGCGCGGATGGCTGCGGCGATGTCCCTCACCAGCAGGTTGGGCAAGATGCTGGTATAGAGGCTGCCAGGCCCAACCACGATCACATCGGCGCCCAGCAGAGCCTGCACCGCCTCGCCATACCCCCGGACATCATCCGGCTGCAGAAACACGCGCTCAATGGGTACGCCAGCCCGCGGTATCTGCGACTCGCCCTGAATCTGATGCTGAGCGCCCGCGACTTCGGCACAGAGCGTGACGCTCTGCATCGTCGAAGGCAGCACGCGGCCCCGCACTGCCAGAACCTTGCTCGACTGGCGGATCGCCTGAGCAAAGTCGCCGGTGACCCCGGTCATCGCCGCGATGAACAGGTTGCCAAAGCTATGCCCGTCGAGTCCCACACCCTGCCCGAAGCGATACTGGAACAGCAGGGCCATAAGCGGTTCTGCCTCGGCCAGAGCGCTGATGCAGCTCCGCAGGTCTCCGGGGGGCAGCAGTCCCAGCTCCTGCCTCAGTCTGCCCGAGCTGCCGCCGTCGTCCGCCACCGTCACGATGGCAGTGAGATTGTCCGTTCGTTCCTTCAGGCCCCGGAGCAGGGTCGACTGTCCCGTGCCGCCGCCGATGGCCACCATTTTCGGACCGCGATGCCTTACGCGCCGACGATAGACGGCGTCGACAAGGCGGCCCTGACCCTCATCATAGAACACGGTCACCAGAGAGTGGCTCAGCCGGTAGACGGCCACGGCCACGCACGCCGTGCCCAGCAGTGCCAGCAACAGTCCACGGACAGAGCGCGGCAGGAATTGCAGGGTGACGTTGTAGGCGATGGGCGACGCCGCCCCGGTGAATTCCAGCGCGCGGTACATCTGGACGTAGAAAAAGCTCACGCCCAGGCTCAGCAGCAGCAACCCCAGACCCAGCAGGGCCAGCCAGCGCTTGACGCCCATGCCTGGGTAGAGCCACTTCCATGCTGAGGTCAGTCTCTCGCGCAGACGCACTGCTCCACCCCTCCCCAAAACCAAACCATTATAACCCGCGCTTGCCGATGGGTCAAAACCAGTAGCGGCCCGCGTGCCGTTTTGCTGCGTGCGGAGTTGGACTATAATCGGCTTTGGTCTTGATACCCTGAAGGAAGAACAACTGATCCAATGAGCACAGCTCAACGGCGAGACACTCCCGAAGACTCACCCGCACCGCCAGGGGCACACCAGGCCGATAGGGACCTGCTCCGCAGAGTGAAGCAGGCCTTGCCCATAGTGGCTGATCTGAGCCGCAGCGACCTGCTCTTGTATGTTCCTGCCGGCAGCGGTCGGGCCAGGATTGATTTCCAGGCCAGGCCACGCTCGATCTTTCCACTCTATGCCAGTGACCTGGAAGGTGGCGTCGTGGACAGCGGTTCGAGCCCGTGGGTCTTTCGGTCACTGTCGTGCCATCAGAGACGGCGGACTGCACAGAGCGCTCTCGTTGGCGATGTGCCCATCATGCGCGAGATGCTTCCCGTCTGCAACGAGTTGGGAAAGCCCATCGCGGCTGTGTCGGTCGAAACCAACCTGCTGGCTCACGAGCGCCACCGGAGGCGCAGCAGTGCATTCCAGCGGGCGCTGCGTCTGCTGCAGGACATGGCTTTGCGCGGTGAGCTGAACGGGGCGGACAGGCTCTCGCCTTTTGGCGAGCACGACGGCATTGTGGTTATCGACGAGCAGCGACGCATCCGCTATATGAGCGGAATCGCCACCAACCTGTACCGGCACATCGGCTACATGAGCAATCTGCTGGGGCAGAGTGTGTACGCTGTGGGTACGGCTGACGCGGAACTTGTCGACGCGGCGCTCAAGAGCGGCACCTGCCTGGAGAGGGAGAACGAGGAGCACGGGCGCGTATGGGTGCGCAAGGTGATTCCCCTGTACGCTCCCCGGTCCAGGTGGGCATGGCCGCTCACCAGACCGCCTGGCCCGCCTTGCCCTCCAGGGGCTGTTCTCACCGGGGCGCTGTGGACCATTCACGATGCCACGGAGGCTCGTGAGAAGGAAAGCGAGCTCGAGGCCAAGAACGCGATGGTTCAGGAGATCCACCATCGCGTCAAGAACAACCTGCAGGCCATCGCCTCGTTGCTGCGCATGCAGGCGCGGCGGGCGACCCGGCCAGAGGTGCAGCAGGCGCTCGACGAGTCGGTCAACCGCATAATGAGCGTGGCAGTGGTGCACGAGTTTCTATCGTGCATCAATGCCAGCGTCATCGACGTGCACGAAGTTGCGCAGCGCATCGTCGATCAGATGACGCAGAGCCTGGTGGACCCCGGCAAGGCGATTCGGTTCGAATTGCGTGGAACATCGATCTACCTTTCGGCTCAGCAGGCCACAACCTGCGCACTGGTGGTGAACGAGTTGCTGCAGAACGCGGTGGAGCACGGCTACGGAGATCGCGACGTGGGGCTGGTGACAATCGAGCTGGCCGATGATGGTGAATGGGTAACCATCATCGTTGGCGACGACGGCGCCGGCCTGCCAGACAACTTTGACGTCAACGAAGATGGCGGTCTCGGGCTGCGCATCGTGCGTTCGTTGGTGCAGGGCGACCTGAAGGGCCGTTTCGAAATCAAAGAAGAACAAGGGGTAAAGGCCATTGTGACCTTCCCCAAGACACCATTGGGAGGTTTGAAGAGTTGAAACGAACAAGGATCCTTATCGCTGACGATGAATCATTGATCCTGATGGATTTGCGCGAGATGTTGACCAATCTCGGGTATCTGGTGGTGGGTGAGGCCAACGACGGCCGCAGCGCCGTCAATATGGCGCGGGAGCTGCGACCCGACCTGGTGCTGATGGATATCAAGATGCCCGATATGGATGGCGTCGAGGCGGCCAAGATCCTGACCTCAGAAAAGGTCGCACCGGTGCTCCTCCTGACTGCCTACAGCCAGCAAGAGCTCATCGACCGGGCGCGTGAAGCAGGCGTGGTGGGCTACCTGGTCAAGCCCTTCCGCGAGTCCAACCTCGCGCCGGCCATCCAGATCACGCTGGCGCGCTTTGAAGAGTTCCGCGCGGTGCAGAAGGAAGCGGATGACCTCAAGGATGCACTTGAGACCCGCAAGATTGTCGACCGTGCCAAAGGCATCCTGATGGATACCCAGAACCTGAGTGAACAGGAAGCCTTCCGGCGAATTCAAAAGATGAGTATGAACACGCGTCGCCCGATGAAGGATATCGCCGAGGCGATTATCCTGGCCTCTGAAATGAAGCACGACGAATCGGCTGCCCCGCACGGTGAGGGCACACCCCCAACAGCGGCCTAGGCCGGAGCGCGTTCCTCGAATGGCTTACCACGGGGACGCCGCTCCGTCTCGCCCTGACATTGAGTACAAGCGCTCAGGGAGGCCATGAGCAAGACACCGAGTCTCGAATCAAGGCCCCTGGCTTCGAAGGCGGCGCTCGGAGTCGTGATCGTCATACTGGGAGCTGCCCTGGCAGTGCTGCCCATCAAATGGGCAGCACTGCTGCTAATCGGCAGCATTGCTGGTGTCGGGGCTCTGATTCGCCCTGCTCTGACTCTCTGTCTGCTTCCGTTTGCTGTGCCTTTCGGCTTGCTGCGGGAGGTTACGCTCGGCCCCATCTCGGTAGGCGGGGCCGAGCTGCTGCTGGCAGTGCTCGTCGGAACCTGGCTGGCCCAGAGCGTGAGCCGGCGCCGTATCGTGGTCCCCCGCGCTCCGCTGATGCTTCCTCTGGCCATCTTTCTCGCTGCGCTGCTCCTTTCGGTGCTCGCCGCGACGTCGCTTGAGCTGAGTGGCAAAGAGATCGTCAAGTGGGTCGAGGTGATGCTCATCTACGGGCTGGTGGCGCAGGAGGCCGATGACCGCCTCGGCAGATGGATCGTGTGGGCGATGCTCGCGGCGGCCAGCGCCGAGGCGGCTCTGGGCATCTATCAGTTCCTCTTCCGTGTGGGGCCAGAGGGGTTTGTGCTCTTTGGGCGCTTTATGCGCTCCTATGGCCACTTTGCGCAGCCCAACCCCTTTGCGGGCTACCTGGGGCTGTGCTTCCCGCTGGCCTATGCACTGTCGCTGGACACGCTGCCGCGACTGGCAAGGGTCCTCCGCGGCCAGGCGAGTCAACTGCCGGCCGCGCTGCTACCCCTCGCCGCCGCGGCGGTGACCGGCGCGGCGATGCTCACGAGCTGGTCACGCGGGGCCTGGGTTGGCTTGGCAGCCAGCGTGGCCACGGTCACCCTGCTGCGCAGCCGTCGGGCGCTGCTGCTCAGTGGGCTGGCGGGCGTGTGCCTCGCGCTGGTGCTGGCGATGGGTGGGGGACGTTTCATCCCCGCGGCTCTTGTGCAGCGTACTGCGAACCTGATCCCCCTGGCCAGCGGCGTAGACCTGGCCCACGTGGAAGTTAACGATGCCAACTGGGCTATCCTCGAACGAATGGCCCACTGGCAGGCCGCAGCCGCGATGTTCAACGACCACCCCTGGTTGGGAGTGGGTACAGGCAACTACCCGGTTGCCTATCCGCGCTACGCGGTCGGCCGTTGGCGTGATCCGCTGGGACACGCGCACAACTATTACCTCAACGTTGCCGCCGAGGCCGGGCTGGTGGGCTTTGTGGCCTATGTGCTTCTGGTGACGGCGTGCTTGCTCGAAGCATGGCGTGTGATCCGCCGCACGCGCGGCACGGGTTGGTGGAACGCGGTCGCGCTCGGCGTCCTGGGCATTTTGGTGCACCTCAGCGTGCACAACCTCTTCGACAACCTCTACGTGCACAGCATGAACGTTCAGCTCGGCCTGGCCCTCGGACTGCTGGTTCTGGCCGACCGGTACGGCCGCCCGAGCGTCGAGCCGCCCGCGGCCGGCGGTGAGCAACCAGAGCAGGCCACACCATGCGCATAGGCATTGACTACACCGCCGCAGTGAATCAGGGCGCCGGCATCGGGCGCTACGCGCGCCAGATGACCCGGGCCTTGCTGGAACTGGACCGGGAGAATGAGTACGTTCTCTTTGTTCCCACTGCATCGCCGGAGGCCTCCCGGGCGTCGGAGTCAGCGATTGTTGGTCAGGCCAACGTCAGTCTGGCGCGCTTGCCCGTGTCGGAACGTGCGCTGGTCGCGCTGTGGCACCGCCTGAGGGTGCCCGTGCCAGTCGAGCTCTTCAGCGGGCGGCTGGATGTGTTCCATTCGCCCGATTTCGCACTTGCGCCGGTGCTCAGGGCACGCACCCTGGTCACGGTGCACGATCTCTCGTTTAGGCGCGTTCCCGAGTGTTTTAAATCGGCTCTGCTGTCCTATCTCAACCGCGTGGTGCCGCGCTCCGTGGCCAGGGCAGACATCGTGCTGGCCGATTCAGAATCCACCAGGAACGATGCCATCGAATTGCTCCGTCTGGCCCCGGAGCGGGTGTTTGTCGTCTACGCCGGAGTCGATAGCAGGTTCCGCCGCGTGACTGACCAGGGCCTCCTCGAGGACGTTCGAAGTAGATACTCGCTGCCGGGGCGCTTTGTGCTAAGTGTCGGCACCCTGCAGCCACGCAAGAACTATGTGCGGCTGATCGAAGCGTTTTCGCGCTTGAGCGACGTCGAGGACGTCAGCCTGGTGATCAGTGGCGCTCGCGGCTGGCTCTACGAGGAAATCTTTCGGCGGGTGGAGGAACTGGGCCTGAGCTCGCGGGTGCTCTTCCCCGGCTATGTGGCCGAGGCTGACCTGCCGGCGCTGTACTCGCTGTCCGAGGTATTTGCCTTTCCGTCTCTGTACGAGGGCTTTGGGCTGCCGCCTCTGGAAGCGATGGCCTGCGGCACGCCCGTCGTGGTATCGCGGGCCTCCTCGCTGCCCGAGGTGGTAGGCAACGCGGGCTGTCTGGTCGATCCGCTGAGCGTGGAGGAGATTGCCGGCACCCTGCAGGCGTTGCTGGATTCGCCGGCCCGCAGAGCTGACCTCGCCGAGCAAGGCGTGGCACAGGCGGCGCGTTTCACCTGGTCTGAAGCTGCCCGGGTGTTGCTCGGTCTGTACCGCGGCTGATCCAGGTTGTTCTCTAGGTGACTCTGGGTTACAATTGGACTAGGCCCCTCATTGCTGAGAGCGGCCCAGCAAACCGTCAAGGAGGAGTATATGAAGCTGTCATCGGCCATGTCGCGCCTCGGAACCGAGACCGCCTTTGAGGTGTTGGTGAGAGCGCGTGCTCTGGAGGCCCAGGGCAGAGAAGTCGTGCACCTGGAAATCGGTGAACCGGACTTTGACACGCCATCGAACATCATCGAGGCCGCCTGCAAGGCGCTGCACGGCGGCTATACCCACTATGGCCCTGCGGCGGGATTGCCTGCGCTGCGCGAGGCGGTGGCCGCTGAAGTGTCCCGCTCGCGCAAGATCAAGGTAACGCCAGATCAGGTAGTTGTTACCCCGGGTGGCAAGCCGATCATGTTCTACACCATCCTCGCTCTTGCTGAAAAAGGCGACGAGGTGATGTACCCCAACCCCGGCTTTCCCATCTATGAGTCGATGATCAACTTTGTGGGCGCCAAGCCGGTGCCGCTGCCGCTGCTCGAAGAGCGCGAGTTCCGGGTAGACACCGAGTACCTGCGCAAAAAGATCACCAAAAAGACCAAGCTGATCATCATCAACTCGCCGCACAACCCCTGCGGCAGCATGTTGAGCAAGAAGGATCTCAAGGAGATTGCCGACGCGGCCATCGAGCATGACATTCCGGTGCTGTCGGATGAGATCTACTGCCGTGATGTCTACGAGGGCAAGTTCGAGAGCATCACCCAGTTCCCCGGTATGCCTGAGCGGACCATCATCCTGGACGGCTTTAGCAAGACCTATGCCATGACTGGCTGGCGAATGGGCTATGGCGTGATGCCGGCCGACTTTGCCGCTCAGGTAGCGAAGCTGCAGACCAACGCCGCATCCTGCACTGCCTCGTTCAGCCAGATGGCTGGTGTGGAAGCCCTCACTGGGCCGCAGGACGAGGCGCACAGGATGGTGGCCGCGTTCAAAGAGCGCCGCGACCTCATTGTGAAGGGCCTGAACGAGATCCCGGGCATCCGCTGCCTGCTACCCAAGGGCGCATTCTATGTCTTCCCGAACATCAAGGAAGCAATGAAGCGTGGCAAGTTCCCCACGGCCAAGGCCTTTGCCGACGCTCTGCTCCAGGAAGCAGGCGTGGCGGCACTGTCGGGCACGGCCTTTGGCAATTACGGCGAGGGTTACCTGCGCTTTTCCTATGCCAACTCGATTCCCAACATCAAGAAGGCTCTGCAGCGCATCGGCGAGTTCGTGGAGAAACACAAATAGCCTGCGCCAGTGCCTGATCTCGACGTAACCAAGAACCCCTGCCGGCATCGGCAGGGGTTCTGCTTTGTAGCAAGGAGACGACTGGCCTGAGACAGCCTAGCGGTCAGAAGCAGACCCCTTCTGAACCAGTGGCAGAAAGAGCCGCCACACCACCGGCTCTGGCGTGAGGGTGACCGTGCTGGTGGGCGTCGCCGACGGTTGCAGCGTGGCAGTGTCCGTGGGCGTCGGCACTTCCGTGTTGGTGGCGGTAGGTGCCAGAGTGGGAGTGTCGGTCGGAATCGGTGTCAGCGTCTCGGTGGGGGTGCTGGTCGCCGTGTGAGTTGGGACAGGCGTTGCCGTCTCGGTTGCCGTCGCCGTTGGCGATGCCGTGGGTGTAGCTGTCGGGGTTGCGGTGGCTGAAGCGGTCGGTGTGGCCGTAGCCGTAGCTGAAGCCGTAGGCGTGGCAGTGGCCGTTGCCGTGGCGGTAGGCGAGGGCGTCTGCGTCGCTGTCTGCGTGGGAGTGGGCGTCCTTGTGTCGGTTGGAGTGGCGCTGGCCGTTGGCGTGGAGGTGGGCTCGCGCCAGGTTACCTGCAGATAGGGCCTCAGCAGGGTGTTGGGACCGCGTGAGGAGTAGAAGGCGGACTTGCCCAGCGGGTAGTAGCGATCACCGACGAGGATCAGTCCGTGGTTGCCGTCCGCGACCCATTGCTGGACGATGCTCGTCACAGGCACACGGATCCACTGCCCGTCTCCCGTCACCTCTCCGACTTCCTCCGGAGCATAGCTCAGACAGCGGTCGGACGGCCCCTGACAGCCGGAAACCTCCCAGGCGTTGCCGGACGTGGCCTGGTACCAGGAGGCCTCGCTGGCCACCCAATCCTTCTTGACGCAATAGGCTTCGAAGCGGAGGGGGGGCTTGTAGACGTCGGCAGCCTGGCCAGTGGGCACGTAGAGGAACAGCTCGGCCAGGACAATGCTGGATCCGGCCCGGATGGCCGAGGTATTGAACTTGAACAGCGGCACCAGCAGACTGTCGGCGCGCAGGTAGACCCACGATTGGTGGACGTGAGTCTGATTGGGCTCAAAGTAGTTCAGATAGGTGTCTTCCTGAACGTCAAAGCGCAGCTCGAACTGATCAAGGCTGGCGAGCGCGCCTCCCCTGGCGGGAGCCCCTGTGCCAGCGGGAACAGGAGCGAGCACCAGAGCCGCCACCAGGAAGGTGACCGAGAAAAGCAGAACAAGGAGCCGTCGGTAAGAGTAGCCCATCGTCACATCCTCCTCAGCATGGGGCTCACGATCTTTCATACTTTTCTCTCTTGAGGACGCCGATGTAAGGCAGGCTGCGGTAGATCTCGGCGAAATCAAGGCCATAGCCGATGACGAACTTGTTCGGGATCACAAAGCCAACATAGTCCAGTGGTATTTCGATCTCGCGCCGCGAAGGCTTGCTGAGCAAGGTGCAGATACGCACGCTCTTGGGGCGGCGCGTTTGCAGGTTCTGGGTGATGTAGGAGAGGGTGCGGCCCGTGTCAATGATGTCCTCAATGATGAGCACGTTCCGTCCGGCGATGTTCGTGTCGAGGTCCTTGAGGATACGCACGACCCCGCTTGACTCGGTGGAGGCTCCGTAGCTGGAGATGGCCATAAAGTCAATCGCATGCGGGATGGTGATCTCTCGCATGAGATCGGCGAGAAACAGAATGGCACCTTTCAGCACGCACACCAGAAGGAGGTCCTCGCTGGCATAGTCTGCCGAGATTTGCTGGCCGAGCTCGTGGACCCGTTGGCGCAGCTCTTGTTGACTGATCAGTACTTCGTCGACATCGTCATCCATTGTGGGCATAGGCCTCGTCTCGTGAAGCCGGAATGCGGCTAGTATACATCAGAGCACACGGCAGACCAATCCCTTGAGGTACTCACCCTCGGGGAAGCTGAGCAGAATGGGGTGGTCGGCTGCCTGAGAAAGCTTGCTCAGGATCTGGACATCGCGATGGGCGTCGACGCTGGCGCCAAAAAGGATCTTCTGGAACAGGTCCGGCGTCACCAGCCCCGAGCAGGAGAGACTGAAAAGTATGCCGCCCGGCGACAGGAGCTGCATCGACAACCAGTTGATATCCTTGTAGCCGCGCGCGGCGGCGTTCACCTGGCTCTGGGCGTAGGCGAACTTGGGCGGGTCGAGGGCGATCAGGTCAAAGGTGCGACCCGCGGCCCGGTACTGGCGGAGAACCGCAAACACGTCGCCCACGACATACTCGTCCGCATCATCCGGCAGACCGTTGAGCTGCACATTGCGGCGGGCCAGGGCGAGGGCGTCGGCCGAGGTATCGATGTTGACCACACTGCATGCACCAGCCGCATGAGCGTACACGGCAAAGCCGCCCGTGTAGGCAAAGGCATTGAGCACGCTCTGGCCGCTACAGTGGCAACCGAGCTGGGCCCGGTTGTCCCGCTGATCCAAGTAAAAACCCGTCTTCTGCCCCTGCTTCAAGTCCACCAGGAAACGATGGCCGTTCTCGTGGATCTCCACCAGATCAGGGGGCTCCTGGCCAGAGAGTACTCCTCTGTGCTGTGCCAGCCCTTCCTTCTCCCTTACGTCGACGTCGCTGCGTTCGTAGATACCCTGGCAGTGCAACAGCCCGGCCAGGATGGAGACCAGCTCGGTCTTGACTTGCTCTATGCCGAGCGTCAGAGACTGCAGCACGACGAAATCGCCGTAGGTATCCACGATCAGGCCCGGGAGCAGGTCCGACTCGGCGTACACCAGGCGGCAGGCGGTGGCGAACCCCGGGCGCAACAGGTCCTGACGCCGCTGAATGGCCTGCTCCAGGCGCCTGGTCCAAAAGCCCGTGTCGACCGGCTCTCCTTCATCCCATGTAAGGAGGCGCACTGTGATCTGCGAGCGGCGGTTGAGGTAGCCCCTGGCCACGAACTGGCCTTTGGAGTCGGCCACGTCTACTACCTGGCCGTCAGTCACTTCGGCGGGGATGCGGGCGATGGCTCCGGAAAAGATCCAGGGATGCCGGTGCAGGGCTGGCTTTTCCTTGCCTGGCTTCAGAGTGATGCTGGGCAAGCGTCTTCTCCTTGGCGGCTTGAGCCGTTGGCCACGGGACTGCCGCGATCACTGCCACGCACGAATTCGGCCACCAGTACCAGGCGGGTGGACTCGCGGATTCTGGCCAGCTCGGAGATGCGCCAACCGGGCAGCCAGAGGATCCCGCGAGGCGACATGAGCAGGGGCAGGCGGTCGCGCCAGGCGCGAGGGATCTTGGCGCTGGTCATAAACGCGTTGAGCGAGCCGGGCCGGTCACCCAGACCCTGCGGCCAGAAGCGGTCACCGCTGCGCCTTGGCCTGAGCTGTAGCCCGGTGCCTGCGGCCTCATGGTCCAGAAAGGCCTGCCACGTGCGCGGGGAACGAATTGTTTCCTCGGCCAGAGACGCGCGTGGCACGACCCTGGTAGTCAAGATCCACGCCGAACCGGGCAGGGCCGTCTCGCCGGGAACGGCGATGTGCAGTGGTTGATCCACCCAGGGGGTATCGGGAAGCTCTGGCGGGGCGCCGGCCCGGGCAATCTGCAGCCGGTCGTACTCGATTCTCGCTTCCAGACCACCGGGCAGAGTCGCCGCCATACCGGTGTGGCCGCTCGCCAGAACGGCCAGGGCGTTCTCGGTGTGCACCCAGTTGATGTTGCGCAGCGACCGGCGCAGGCGATGGATGACCTCCCTCAGCACGGAGCGCTGCAGGCTGAGCGGCAGCCGGCGCCAGCGGCTCAAGCTGAGGGAAATGCGGTCGGACGTTTCGCTCACCTCCAGCTCCTGCCAGGCCTGACGCTGGAGCTGTCTGAGGCAGGCATAGTCAGCGGCCAGGATGTCGGCGGAGCGAAGCGCTACCTCGCGAAAACGGGGGTTGAAGGTCTCGAGCACCGGCAAGAGCTCGTGGCGCAGACGATTGCGAAACAGGGTCGTGTCCAGGTTGGAGCGGTCAAAGCGGGGCTGCAGGTCGTGGGCCGCGCAGTAGGCCTCGATAGCACGGCGGGGTGTGGCCAGCAGAGGACGGATCAGCCACGGTCCCACGGCATAGGCAGCGCCGCCAGTGTCGAATCCGGAAAGCCGCATTTCGTCCAGGCGGGTGAGGGGCAGCATGCCCCGCAGCCCCGCCAGGCCAGAGCCGCGTAGCCAGTGCATCAGCACCGTCTCTACCTGGTCATCGGCGTTGTGGCCGACCGCCACTTTCTGTGCTCCGACCTGCGCCGCCACGCGGCCAAGAAAGGCATAACGAATCTGGCGGGCCGCCTCTTCGACCGCCAGGCCGCGTTCCTTGGCCACAACACCCACCGGCAGGGATTCCACCGTAACGGGTATCGTCCAGTCCTGGCAGGTCTGGACCACGAACGTGGCATCAGCGTCGGCGTCGGCGCCCCGCAACTGGTGATTGAGATGGGCAACGTGGAGGTGCAGGTCGTAGGCCCCGCTCAACGCACAGAGCACGTGCAGTAGGCACAGCGAGTCCGGGCCGCCAGACACTCCCACGACCACGGTGTCGCCGCGCGACAGCAGGCCATGGCGCTCGATGTAGCAGCGGACTTGGTCGACCAGGTCTTGGGCCATAGTCTGCTGCATGGTTATCCGGCCGTGCGCCGGAACTCGGCCATATCGATCACGGTACCAGTCACTCTGGCCTGCTCCGCGGCAAAGGCCAGGAGGTGGCTTTCCAGCGATTGCCTGGCCGTGGTCAGGGCACAGCCCCTGTTACGCACCGCCTGGACAAAGCCGCGCATCAGGTCCAGGTCGGCGCCGCCGTGGCCCGTGGCGCCCACCGGGCCAGCGGGCGGACGCAGTGTCTCCACCTGCCCCGTCAGATGGTCGTGAATCTGGATCTCCTGGTGCATCGCATTGTAAGCGCCAAAGAGCGTGGCCCTGGTGCCGTCATAACGCATGGTGCGCCCCTCCAGGTACGAGTGGCCGTGCATCACCAGGGCGACGCTGGTGCCGTCCTCCAGTTCCTGGCTGACCACCTGATGGTCGACCACGTCGTTGTCGCAGTGATATACGCAGCGACCGTAAGGGCCGGTTTGGAGAGCGCAGAGGCGCGCTTCCGGGCTGGTGTCCTCGGACAGCACCGAAATGGGCCAGCCGCGATAGTCGCGCGCGGCAGCAAAGCCGGGGACGAGCTTTTCCGCCCACCTGGCTGCCACCGGGTGATCAAGGATGAGCCGCGAGGCCCAGCGCTCCCACAGCACTGGCGAGTCGCGGGTCATACGCAGCAGGGGAATCAGGTCGAGGTACAGACGCGGTGCGAACCAGGGGCAGGTCTTGTCCGCCGGGCAGCCGTCGGTACAGCGCGCTGGTGCGCCGGGCGGGGCATTCTCGGCCCGGTAATGGACGAGCGAGCCGACAGAACTCAGCCTCTGCGTGGGCCCCAGGATCCAGTAGAGGATGTCCAGGTCGTGGCAGCACTTGGCCAGGATCATCGGGCTTTCGAGCTGGCTGTTGCGCCAGTTGCCGCGCACGTAGGAATGGGCCATATGCCAGTAGCTGACGTTCTCCCTGTGCTCCACTGTGATCACTCGCCCCAGTCGGCCCGAGTCGACAATGCCCTTGAGCCGGGTGAAGAAGGCGGTGTAGCGCAGCTCGTGGCAGACCTGCAGCAGGCGTTCGGTCTGCTCTGCGGTTTGCACCAGGCGCACACAGTCGGCCAGGGTGGTGGCCATCGGCTTTTCCAGCAGCACGTCGTAGCCCAGCTCCATAGAGGCAACGGCCGGCTCCGCGTGCATGCTGTCGAGCGTGCAGACGAGGGCCACATCGGCGAGCTTGCCCGCCTGCAGCAGCTCCTGCCAGGTGGAGAACTGTCGGTCTGAAGCGATGCCGTGGGCGCGGGCGAATCTGGCGCGGCGGTCGGCCAGCGGCTCGGCCACGGCGACAAAGCGCAGCTCATCGGGGTGCTGCAGTGCGTAAGGTGCGTAGGCATCCTGACCGCGGTTGCCCGCGCCGATGAGGATGGCTGTCAGGGGCTCGGCCAAGATGACCTCCTAATTGCCGCTGTGGTAGCGGCTTGACTCCAGCGCTTCTGGCGCAATCGTCTGCTCAGGCGTGGGCACAGCGGTGGCTCGAAGTGTGGGCGCCAGAGGCGACTCCGCAGGAACACTCGCCGCTGGCTCCCTGTCGCGCAGCAGCCAGATCATACCCAGGCTGAGCAGGCCGCAGGCAGCCACCAGCCCCTCGGTGGCGTACACACCCCAGGTCTGCATGGCGAAAACCGCCAGGGCGTCTAGCAGGGCATGCCACAGCACGGCCAACAGAAACCAGAGCCAGTTGCGCCGGGTGAGTGCCTGCAGCACCAGGATGGACAGTGCCAGGTGCAGACACAGGCCAATCACCCGTTCCACTGCGGGTAGCAGGTGCTCGTACCAGGGCATGCCCCAGAACGTGGCCAGAGCGGTCCGGGCCGCTTCGACCTGGGAGGGGTCGAGCGTCGCGGCGAGATCCACCTCTCTCAGCGCCACCAGTTGGATGAGCACATAGAACACAACCAGGCCCGCCAGTATGGCCTCGACGCCGCCGTGGCCGGCACCGAACATCAGCCCCTCGCGCCAGCTCCGCGCCTGACGCAGGGGACCGAGCAGCATGAGCAGCCTGGCCGTCTCTTCGAACACGCCGGCGGAGAGGCCCAGCAGTAGCGCCACGACCACCAGATCAGTGCTACCGCCGGTGGGATGCGGAGCCAGTCGTTGCAGGAGCGGATTCAGCACCCACTGGTTGAACGGGATATGCAGCACCTGCGAGGCAACGTAGGTGACCATGCCCAGCGCGTAAAGCCGCCATTCCGCCTTGAGCCGCGATGCCAGGACGATGCCCAGCAGAATGGGCAGGGCGATCATCAGCAGCGGGTTGAGTACAGCAGCAATCGTCGTGAGTGCGTTCATCGACCTTCCCCTGGTCAGTCCCGGCCATTCTAGCACGCAACGACCACTGAGGCAACGGTGGATCCGTGAGAGCCTGTGCCACGACTGGCGGGAAAGCCAATCTGACGATTCTTGCGGTAGAATGGATCACAGCCCTTGCGCCGCTGTGCGAACGCCGTGTTCGAGCCTGGCACAGCGAGCATCAAGGCTGAGCTGGCCTGGACGCGGGCCTTCATCCGGCAGTTGGAGGAAACCGATGGCCAAACATGACTGGAAGAAGGACCTGAAGCACCTGTACCTGCCCAAACCTGGTCCGTTCGCCTTTGTGGACGTCCCGCCGATGCAATTCCTGATGATCGATGGGCACGGTGACCCCAACACCAGTCCTGACTATCAGGACACGTTCACCGCTCTCTACAGCGTGGCCTATGGCATCAAGTTCGGGGTCAAGTCGCTGGGCATCGAGTTCAGCGTCGCCCCGCCGGAAGGCCTGTGGTGGTCCAAGGGGCCAACGCTGGACCTGACGGACAAGTCCGACTGGGACTGGACGATGATGATCATGCTGCCGGACGAGATCACGGCGGCGCAGTTCCAGAAGGCGCGCGCCGAGGCGGTGCAGAAGAAGGGGCTGCCGGTGATCGAACAGGTTCGCCTGGAGACCTACCACGAGGGCCTGTCGGTGCAAGTGATGTACCTCGGCGCCTACTCCGACGAAGGCCCGACCATCCTGGCCATGCACCAGTTCATTGCCGAGCAGGGCTATGTGCCCAACGGCAAGCACCATGAGATCTACATCGGTGATCCGCGACGCTCGGCTCCGGACAAGCTCAAGACGGTGATCCGTCAGCCGGTGCGCAAGGCCTAGGCCGGCAGGATTCCGGCTTCGACGAGAATGCCGCGCAGCGTGGCCTGCTGGGCAGCGTCCAACGGCGCCAGAGGTGAGCGGGGCGGGCCGCCGTAGTAGCCGACCCAGTCCAGGGCCTGCTTCATTCCCGGCACGCCAAAGCGGCTGGTGACGGCGTTGTTGGCCGGGATGAGACGCAGTTGCAGCTCTCGTGCCTGGTCGTGGCGTCCCTCACGAGCTGCCTCGTAGAGCTGGCAGCACAGGTCTGGTGCCACGTTGGCCAGAGCGGCGATGCCGCCCACCGCGCCCAGCAGCATCGCCGCATAGAGGAATCCCGCCGCGCCTGCCAGCACCTGAAAATGCGGCGGAGCGGAGCGCAAGATCTCGCCGAGCTTGACCAGGTTGCCGCTGCTGTCCTTGAGGCTGATGATGTTGGGGTGTTTGGCCAGCTCGAGCACCGTCTCGGCCGAGATGTCCACCCCCGTGTTGGCCGGAATGTTGTAGATGATGACGGGAATCGGCGAATGGTCGGCCACCTCCCAGAAGTGACGGCGCAACGCGGCGCCGTCCATCCGCGACTTGAAGTAGGAGGGTGTGATCACCATCGCCGCGTCGGCCCCGACCTCGGCCGCCCGCTCTACTAGCTTGATGGCGGCATAGGTCGACTCGTTGCCCGTTCCGGCCAGTAGCAGCTTGCCCGGGGGCATCGCGGCGCGGACCGTCTCAAGCACCCTTACCTTCTCCTCGTCGGTCAGGTAGGGGCACTCGCCGTTGCTGCCCAGCGGCAGCAGTCCGGCGACAGGCGTGGCACACCAGTGGCGGACGTTGTCGCTCAACCGGTCGTACTCGACTTCGCCCCGGGCGTCGAACGGTGTCGGAATAGGCGGAAAGATGCCGGCCAGCGAGATCTTGCGTATCATGTCCTGACTCTCCTCAGGCGCTCGGTGTGGAGCGCACGATGGTCGTTACACCCAGTCCGCGTACTCATCCAGATCCAGCTCTTTCAGTAGCTCTGGTGTGGGCAGGCCCATCTCGTTCCAGCGCCGCTCGGCGTAATAGTCCGCCAGCATGGGTCCAAAGGGCGGCAGGCTGTCGGGCGCCCCGCCTTCGCCGCGGCGGTGGAACAGGATGCGCGGCGGCAGGGTGTCGTCGGCCCGCGATGCGCCCAGGCGTGCGTTGATCGCTCGCCGCAAGTTGCAGATGCGCTCGCCCGTCTTGAGCCATTCCTCCAGAGAGAGGTCGCGTCCGGTGACAGCGTTGGCCCACGAGACGAGATGTTCCGGCTGAAAGCCGCCCATTACCAGGAACTTGCACACCTTGAGGCTGTCGAACAACGCCATCCAGTTCTGCAGCCGGGCCACTGCCACGCCTTTGCCTGCGGCTGCTTCGCGCGGCATCGTCTCGGGAATCCCCAGAGCGGGCGCCTTGAGCAGGCGCTCGTATGGGTGCGAGTAGGCCTGCAAGTGGTCAGCTCCCCTGGTGCAGGTAGCAAAACCGATGGCCAGGCTGACATAGGCTCGTGGCTCGTGCATGGGGAACTCGAGCCCCTTGACGTGAATGGCGAACTCGCGCGCCAGACCGCCCCAGACCTCGGCGGCGCGCCTGGTACCCAGACCCAGCAGCGTAGGCACGTCACCGTCTCGCTCGGCAATGCGGCGCAGCAGGTCGAGAGCGGCTTCGGCATCGCCCCAGCGCGGCCCCTCCGGCCAGATGCCCACCTCGCGAGCCTCCATGGCAAAGGCCAACACACCACCGGCGGTGATCGTGTCCATACCCTGCCGGTTGCAGTACTCGTTCATATGGCAGATGGCTTCGAGGTCGTCGATGAGGCACAGGGCGCCCAGGGCGGTGGCCGTCTCGTATTCCGGTCCGCCGCCGCGCACTCCGGCGTGAGGTCCCGACTTGATCTCCACTTCGCGGCCGCAGCCAATGGGGCAGCCCTGGCAGGCGTAGCGGCCGGTGAGGAGGGTGTCGGTCATGGTCATGCCGGTGGTCTTGATCGCGCCATCGCGCCAGGAGCCCTGTTTCCAGTTCTTGATAGGCAGGTTGCCGAGGCGCTCATAGTTCTCGATGCCGCCCGCTGTACCATGCAAGTGAATGCCCTTGGTGGCTTCGACCACTGGCCCGATGACTGCCCGGATCTCCTTGCGGAGCGCCTCCGGTCTGGCCGGCTGGGGTCGCTCCTTGCCAATGGCGACAACGGCCTTGAGCCGCTTCGAGGCCATCACCGTGCCCAGGCCCGTGCGGCCGACCGCCCGGCCAGCGCTGCCGTCGTGCATAATGGCCCCAAAGAGCACGCCTCGCTCCGCCGCGGGACCGATGCAAATGGCCGGTCCGCCCAGGTCCAGGTCATAGGTGTCGACGCCCCACAGGGCTCTGGCGTCGCGCAGCTCTGCCTCGCCGTTTTCGATGTGCAGGTAGACCGGCTGTTTGGACTGCCCGGTGAACCAGAGGCCGTCAAACCCGGCACCCTTGAGAGCCGAGGCCCACCTGCCGCCGCAATCTCCCTCGCCCCACAGACGGGTGAGAGGAGACCGCGCCGCGGCGGCGAAGCGATTCGAGGTCGGTGTGGGTGTGCCTGCCGCTGGCCCGGTGACAATGACGAGGGGATTGCCTGGCCCCAGTGGGTCTGGCCCGGCGGCCACATCGGCAGCGATCCAACGGGCGGCCAGACCGCTACCACCCAGGAAAAGTGCTGTGTCCTTCTCGTTCAGCGGAACCGACTTGATTTCTCCGCTGGTAAGGTTTATCTTCAGGTAGCGTCCAACATAACCGCCAGCCATCGCGCTCCTTCTCATGTTTCCTTCGAGAGGATTATAGGGACAATCGAGCGCCCAAGAAAGCCACCGTTCTCACCTTGGTGAAACCAGGCCAGTCGCTGCCGCGTATAGTACAGAGGAGCGTAGCTCCCCATAATGCCAACTGGTGCACCATGATGTCACCAGTGGAGCAAGATCCTCTGAACAGATGGGACAGTGGCCGCGCCACTGCGTTGCCTGCCGGGGGCACCCCGATGCACAATCACGGAGGAGGCCAGGGTGAACGCTGTTGAAGTGAATGGGATCGCCAAGTCGTTTGGCAGTGTACGCGCGGTGGACGATGTCTCGTTCAGCGTCCACGGCGGGGAACTGCTCGGTCTGCTCGGGCCAAACGGCGCCGGCAAGACCACTTCGATCCGGGTACTGCTTGACATATTCAAGCCAGACCAGGGCTCGGTCGCGGTGCTGGGCGGGCCGATGACCGATGAGAAAAAGAACCGCATCGGCTACATGCCGGAGGAGAGAGGCCTCTACCAGGACCTGTCGGTCGAGCGGTGCCTCGTGTACCTGGCAACCCTCAAGGGCCTGTCGTCCGCCGACGCCCGGCAGCGCGTGGTCAAGTACCTGAAGCAGTTCGACCTTTACGACCACAAGGACAAGAAGGTCAAGGAGCTGAGCAAGGGCATGCAGCAAAAGGCTCAGCTCATCAACACCATCGCCCACGCTCCCGAGCTGATCATCATCGATGAACCCTTCGCTGCATTGGACCCGTTGAACACGCAGATGGTGAAGGACCTGATGCAAGACCTCAGCAAGCAGGGGGCGGCCATCATCCTGTGCACTCACCAGATGCACCACGCCGAAGAACTCTGCGACCGGATCGTGCTCATCGATCACGGCCGGGTAGTGCTGCAGGGCGAGCTGGATCAGATCAGGCGCAGTTATGCCGGAAACGCCGTGCTGGTGCGAGTGGCGGGAGAGCTGCCTGCGGTCGCCGGGATTATCGACGCGCAGCAACAGAACCATTCCACCCGCTGGACCCTGAGAGAGGGCACTTCTCCGCAGGAGGTCCTCCGGTCGTTGCTTGCGGCTGGTGCAGTGGTAGAGCAATTCGAGATCGCCCTGCCGAGCCTGGAGGAAGTCTTTATCAAGGTAGTGGGCCAGTCAAAAGAGGCGGTGGCGGAGGGGCGCCATGTTTAAGCTCTGGTTGGTCGCGGCCCAGGAATACAAGCGTCACGTCCTCAACAAGAGCTTTATCTTTGCCGTGCTGTCGGTACCTCTGTTGATCGCGAGCACGCTGGGGCTGGGCATGCTGACGGAAAGGATGAGAAGCGGCAACCGTCCGTTCGGCTATGTCGACCCGAGTGGCTGGATTCTGCCCGCAGTGTTCGAATCCGTCGGTGCTGGCGGACGGAGTGAACTGCGGCTCGGTGAGGCCAGACTTGGTTTCCAGGCCTTTGAGTCCGAAGGCACAGCCCAAGCGGCACTGGACGGCGGAGCTATCCAGGCCTACTTTGTGCTGGCGGCCGATTTTGCGCAGTCACACCGGGTTGATCTGGTCTATCTGCGCCCGCCGGGCGAGGGCGCGATGAGTCAGTTTTGGGATTTCCTGCGCCTGGCCCGCCTGGCCCACGAGGAATCGTCAGGCGACTGGCCGGTGAGCCGCGCCCTGGTGGAGCGCCGTGTGATTGAGGGCGACCATGTCATCGTTCGCTCCGCTGATGGCCTGCGAGTCTATGACAAGACCACCCCGTTCTCGTTTCTGCTCCCGCTCTTCATTGGGTTGGGATTCATCATCCTGTTTATTTCCACCGCTACTACTCTCGCGCAGGCTTTTGCCGAGGAGAAGGAGGACCGAACCATCGAAGTGATGGCTACCTCCGTTGCTCCCCGCCAGATCGTCGTTGGTAAGGTGATGGGCATCACGGCTATGGGGCTGACCGAACTGGCAGCCTGGCTCGTCTTGAGCGCAGTGCCGGTCGGGTTGGTCTCGCAGGTGGCTGGCTGGGAGTGGCTGAGCAGGGTGCACTTGCACCCGCGAACTGCAGCCACGCTGATTCTCGTGGCTATCCCGAGCTATGTGCTGTTTGCCGGATTGATGGTCGCTCTCGGCAACTCGGTGGCCGATGCCCAGGAGAGCCAGCAGGTGGGGGGCGTTCTGTCGCTGGTCTTTATGCTGCCCATCTACGCCATTCAGGCCATGGTCGAACAGTCCAGCGGCCCGTTGGCGGTGGGCCTGTCTCTGTTTCCGCTGACTTCACTGGTCTCGTACTGCCTGCTCACCGGGTTCAGCTCTGTGCCACTGTGGCAGATCTCGGCCAGTGTGGCGATCCTCGTGTTGAGTGCCGCCGGTGCGGTCTGGCTGGCGGCGCAGGCGTTTCGGCTGGGCATGCTGCGCTATGGTCAACGTGTGGACTGGCGTGAGCTGCTGGGGGTCAGCAACCGCACCAGGCCCTCCCTGCCGGCAGAAAGGAGGCAGCCATGACCCCGAGGGTCGCTTCGCTCAGCAAGACCTGGCTGGTGCTGCGCAACGAAGTGGTAACGCAGGTCAGCCGCCGGTCGTGGATTCTGGCGACCTTTGGCCTGCCGCTCGTGGTGGCAGTGATCATGCTCGTGCCGCCGCTGCTGCGGCGCGAGTCGCCGGCGATGCCGGTGGAACCAACTGCCCCCGCTGTGGTCAACGTTCTGGAGGGCTATGTCGACCAGAGTGGGTTGGTGCGCGAGCTGCCCCCGGGCACAGAAAAGGTGCTGCGCGCGTATGCGGACGAAGCTGCAGCGAGCCAAGCTCTGGTTGCAGGGGATATCGCCGCCTACTACGTTGTGCCGCCGGACTATGCCGAAACGGGCCAGTTCTCCTACGTGCTGCCCGATCCCAAGGCCTTTTCACTTGACGGTCAGTCCTGGGTGATGAGCTGGGTGTTGGCGGTGAACCTGGTCGGCGGCGACGAGGAGCTGGCAAACGAGTTGTGGGAACCAGCCAGGTTGAGCTATCGTGCCTTGACCGCGGAGGCCAGCCCTGAAGTGGGTGAGGGGTGGGCCTACTGGATTCCTTTTGGGGCAGCGATGATTCTGTATGTGATCACCATCATGGCCTCGAGCCTGTTGCGCAGCAGCATGGGCGATGAGCACAAGAACCGCCTGCTGGAGATCATGATGGTGTCGCTGAACCCGTTCGAGCTGCTGACAGGCAAGATCGTGGCACTGGCCTTCGTGGGCTTGCTGCAGACCGCGGTCTGGGCGGGAACAGGGTACCTGCTGTTGCGGTTCAGCGGCACGGCCACGACTCTGCCGCCAGCTGCGGCAGTGCCGCTCAGTTTGCTGTTGTGGTCGCTGCTCTTCTTTCTGCTGGGCTATGGTGTCTATGCCACGCTGCTGGCGGGGCTGGGCGCGCTCACCGGGCCCAATGTGCCCGGCTCATCGACGGCCGATTTCGTGATCATCTGGCCGATGATGATTCCCATCTTTTTCCTGAGCATTATCATCCCGGACGCCAACGGACTGGCGGCCGTCGCGCTCAGCCTGTTCCCGCCGACGGCACCCATCGCTATGATTACCCGTCTGGCGGTTGGTGGGGTTCCCTGGTGGCAGCCGGTGCTCTCCGCTCTGCTTCTGGCGGTGACGGTGGCCCTGATCTTGAGGGCGGTTGCACGGGCTTTCCGAACCCAGGTCTTGCTGGGTGGGCAGCCAGTGACCAGCAGGCGCTACCTGGCCCTGCTGCTGGGGCGAGAGTAGGCCGGATTAGAACGAACTGTAGAAGAACGAGGGAGGAAGAAGGATGACGATGAGACAACATGTGACCGTTGTGGCAGCGCTTCGCCTTGGCGTGAGCCTGCTCTGGCTGCTCTGTGCCGCCTTTGTCTTTGTGGTCCTGGTGGGCGGGGGCCTGCTCACCGGTGACCCGGATGCCACGCGGATTATGGCCTTTGTCGGCACGATGCTGGCGTTCGCGTTTGGCTGCCTGTCGCTGCCGGGGCTGGCTGCGGGAATTGGCCTGCTCAAGTATCAGAACTGGGCCAGAATCCTGAACCTGATCCTGAGCGTCTTGGACCTGTTCGCCGTCCCTGTGGGCACCCTGGTCGGGGTCTACAGCATCTGGGTGCTGGCACAAAGGGAAACGGAGGCTCTGTTCGGCTGCTGTGCTGGAGAAAGGACCCAGTAGAGGGTCGCACAGCCTGCCTGTGAGCCGGGTCAGCACCCTGCAGGATGCTGACCCGGACTGGCTGCTACATCTTTAGGTAGGAGTGGGCGTAGATCACCTTGTTGTATAGGATCTGCGCCGTCTTCCAGACTTCGACCTGCTCCTGATCCTTCATGTCCACGTCCGAGGGCTCCAGCTCTTCCATGGCAGCGGTCTTGTCGTAGAGGGTAACCAGGAGGTTGCCGAGGCCACTGCTGGTGTCGCGCTCCTGCACGATGCGTACAAACTCGTTCTGCTTGCTGTCCAGCGGGTCGGCTATGGCGGCATCGAGGCCGGCGGCCATCAGCATCACCAGGTAGGTGCGGTTGATCAGGCTGCGGCCCTCGTTGGGGATGCTGTTGGAGACGTTGGACAGGCCGACCACGGTCATTGGCGGCGGGTCGGTGAGCTGCTTGAAGAAGCGAACCGCGTTGAGCGTCTCTGGCGCATGCTCCTGAGTGCCGTTCACGGTCAGCACCAGCGGGTCCAGGTAGACATTGGACATTGGGATGCCCAGCTCCATGGCCTTGGGGATCAACACCTCGATAGCCATCTGCACCCGCGCATCGGCGGTCGTCGGGATGCCCGTCTTGCCCATCGTCAGGGCAATGATTTTGGCACCATAATTGGCGGCGAGGGGCATGATGTTGTCCAGGCGCTCTGGGTCGGCCGAGGTAGAGTTGATCATCGCCTGCCGCTTGACCTTCTTCAGCCCGGCCTCCAGCGCCAGCGCATTGGTCGTGTCGAGCGACAGTGGCGTGTCGGTCACGGCCTGCACGGCATTGACGATCCACTCCATCACTTCCACGCCGCGCTTGCGCTGCGGTCCGATGTTGAGGTCAAGCATGTGGGCGCCATGCGCGACCTGCTTTAGCGCCATCTCCTGAATCAGAGAGGCGTCCATAGTCTCGAACGCGGCCTTGACCCTGGGCGAGATGATGTGAATATTCTCTCCGATGATCGTGAGCATGGCCCCCTCCTTTGGGTGATGTGAACTCGCTATTCCTAGATGCCGGCCTTCTCGGCGACCGCCGCTACGGCCAGGTAGATTGGTGCATCATCTCCGACCTGAATCAGCGGCCTGCCACTCAGGTCGAACTCGGCCACCAGCGGGTCCTGAGGCAGAGTGCCCACTAGGTTGAGACCCAGGCGGTTGATCTCCTCTTGAATCGCCGCGGGCACCTCGACGGTGGCGCAGTTGATGACTAGGTAGCTCTGGCGCACCCGCGTTCCCAGCTCGCGAATCAGGCGAGAGATATGGCCGGCGGTGG
>MWCV01000019.1 GCA_002070215.1 Chloroflexi bacterium ADurb.Bin180
TAGCGCTCGTCAATGGTCATCTGTTCGTCTTCCGGCATGGTCCCCTCGGTGACATTATCATTTGAGTGAACCATACCATCCTAGTGACATTTTGGCTGATAGAATACGGACACTTGACAAGGCGGAAGCGATGAGGTAGAATCGCATTAGGTAGCCTGCGCTCGTAGGCTTCCACCTCCGACCCATCGGGTTCCCCAAGCGGGCCCGTGGGCGACAAGGTGCCGGGAGAGATCCTGGCGCCCGCCATGTTTGCAAAGGAGGCAATCGCCGTCATATTGGCGGCGATTGCCTCTTGTTTATTGCAGAGGCAGGGGAGCCTGTCGCAAGACATCTCGCTGAGGAGGAAAAGGGCAATGTGGATTCTGCGCGTTAACATGTCGGATCGCAGCTACCGGCTGGAAGATGTGCCGGCGGACTACAAGCTGCTGGGCGGGCGCGGCCTGACGTCGACCATCGTGGCCAAGGAAGTGCCGCCGCTCTGCCACCCACTGGGTCCGAACAACAAGCTCGTTTTCGCCCCGGGAATGGTGACCGGCACTGCTGCAGCCACGTCAGCACGAGTCTCGGTCGGTGGCAAGAGCCCGCTCACGGGAGGCATTAAGGAATCGAATGCTGGCAGCTCGTGGGCTCCCGCTGTGGCCAACCTGGGCATCAAGGCCATCGTAGTGGAAGGGCAGCCCAACGAAAAGGGCAAGTACTGGCTGATCCACCTGACCTGGGACGCCAAAGCCGGCAAGCCCAAGGTAGAGTTCGAGCCAGCCGACCAGTATGTTGGCAAGGACCTGTTCGAAGTATTCCCCAAGCTCTATGAGAAGTACGGCGCCAAGGCGCACATCGCAGCCCCGGGGGTAGCGGGGGAGTTTGGCTATGGGAACTCGGGCGTATGCTTCAATGATATGGAAAAGAACCCGAACCGCTACTCCGGTCGAGGTGGCCTCGGTGCGGTGATGGCCAGCAAGGGCTTGAAGGCTATCGTTGTCGATGCCACTGGCGGCCCGGGCGTGACCATTGTCGACAAGGTGCTGTTTGATCAGGGCCGCAAAAAGCTGGCCGACGCATTGCGCTCGCACGCCATCACCAAGCCCAAGGGCGGCCTGAATAGCTACGGCACGGCCATCCTGGTCAACATTCTGAACGAGGCAGGCGGCTTGCCGACGCGCAACTTTTCCGCCGGGCGGTTCGAGGGAGCGGCCAAGATCGCGGGAGAGGCCATCTTCGAGGGCAACAAGCAGCGTCTGGGCAAGGAACTCTACAACCACGCCTGCAGTCCCGGTTGTATCATCCAGTGCTCCAACACCTGGCACAAGGCCGACGGCACACCTCACGCTTCCTGTATTGAGTACGAGTCGGATTGGTCATTCGGTGCCAACTGCGGCATCGACTCGTTGGATGACATCGCCGAGCTGGTGCGTCTGAGCAACGCCTACGGGCTGGACACTATCGAGACAGGCACGACGATTGCCGTGGCCATGGCCGCTGGTGTGATCAAGTTCGGCGACGGTAAGGGCGCAATCAAGCTGTTACACGAGATGGGGAAGGGCACCCCGCTGGGCAGGATCCTGGGTGCCGGCACCGAGACCACGGGCCGGGTCTACGGGGTGACTCACGTGCCAGTGGTGAAAGGCCAGAGCATGCCGGCCTATGAGCCGCGCGCCGTGAAGGGTATTGGCATCACCTACGCCACCAGCACGATGGGCGCCGATCATACCTCCGGCTACACCATTGCTCCCGAAATCCTCAGCGTGGGCGGCAAGTCGGACCCACTGAGCCCGGAGGGCAAGGCCGCGCTGAGCCGCGCTTTCCAGGCCACGACGGCGTTCATCGACTCGAGCGGGCACTGCCTGTTTATTGCCTTTGCCATCCTGGACATTCCATCGGGGTTCGAAGGCATGGTCGAGGAAGCAAACGCGGTTCTTGGCGCCAAGTGGACTAGCGATGACGTGGTCAAGTTCGGCAGCAAGATCCTCAAGATCGAGCGCGCGTTCAATGAGGCTGCCGGCATTGGCAAGCAGGCCGACCGGATGCCCGAGTTCATGAAGCTCGAGCCACTGCCACCACACAACCAGGTATTTGATGTGCCCGACAAGGCTCTCGATTCAGTCTACGGGGAACTCTAGTAGCCACCGGGATAGCAGGCCGGGTACTGCCCAGTCACGCATAGACAAGGGACCTCCGAGGTAGTGAGGCCTCGGAGGTCCTTTGCCTAACCGGGGAGCAACTAACTGGTGTCGATAGCACGATTCAGAAAGAACGGGACGGTGGAGCTGCCAGAGGCGGTGCGTGCTTCGCCACGGCTGGCAGAGGCCGACGGCTTCTGGGTCGAAGAGCGCGACGGGGAGCTGCTGTTGCACCCTCGGGTGCGGGACATCAAAAAGCTCTACGTCGAACCGACCACGGGCTGCAACCTCACCTGCCGCACCTGTATCCGCAACGTTTGGTCTGACCCGGTCGGAGCGATGAGCGCCGGCACCTGGAACAACCTGCAGGAACAACTGGCGGACCTGCCTCAGCTCAGCCGGGTGGTGTTCACTGGATTCGGCGAACCACTATCTCACCCCCGCATCCTGGAGATGGTCGCGGATGTTCGCGCCAGGGACATAGCGGTCAGCCTCGGCACGAACGGTCTGCTGCTCGATGCGGCGATGGCTCGCGACCTGGTTCGGCTCGGAGTGGATCGGCTCGTGGTCTCCGTCGACGGTGTGGATCCGGCGGTCTATGCCGACGTTCGCGGGGCACAACTGGAGCAGGTGCTGGACAACATCCGCCTCTTGAACGAAGCCAAGCGGCAATTAGACACGCTCATTCCGGCCCTGGGCATCGAGTTCGTGGTCCTCAGGAGCAACCTGCACGAGTTGCCACAACTGACCGGTCTGGCTTCTCGACTCTGTGCCGCCAGGGTCCTGGTCAGCAACGTGCTCTGTTATACGGCCGAGATGAAGGAACAGATGCTCTACGGCTATGATCCACAGCCGTCTCTCTTGGCAAGCGGCTGGCCAGTCAGGACTGGACCATGGGTGACCTGGGGCACAGTGGAGCTGCCCAGGATGCACTGGGGCGCCGAAAGACAGTGCAAGTTCGTCCACGATCACTCGACGGTCATTGGCTGGGACGGAGCGGTGACTCCCTGCTACGCGCTTTCGCACAACTATGAGTATCTCGCGATTGACGGGGTGAAGAAATCCGTTGCCAGATACGCACTGGGAGACGTGAACCGACAGCGGCTTGAAGAGATCTGGATGTCCGAGGACTATGTCCGGTTCCGAAGTGAAGTGAGGGCTTTTCACTTTCCCTCCTGTCCCAACTGCGACCTGCGCGAAACCTGTGACCTGCGGCAGCAGAACGAAGCATGTTGGGGCTGGAACCCGTCCTGCGCCGACTGTCTCTGGGCGCAGGACATTGTGAGGTGTCCGTAGTGGCTGGCGTGCATCTCTTGGTCAGAGAGCAATGGAGTTGAGATGCTGGTAAGCGTGAGATTGCACGCCGGACTGGTGGACCATGTACGCGGCGCAAAGGCCGGTGAGACACTGCAGGTGCGAGTTCCACCCGGCTCGAAAGTGAGCGACCTGGCGAGGGCGCTTGGTGTGCCCGAGCAGGAAATCCGGACCACCTTTGTCAACGGGCGCGCCCGGGGGCCAGACTGGCCGCTCGAGCCTGGAGACGAGGTCGGCTTTTTTCCAGCGGTCGGAGGCGGATGAATGGCGCAGATGACAATCGACGTCTGGCTATACGGAGTTCTCTCCCGGTTCGGAGGAGAGGGGGCGGAGCCAAGTCACGCGCACCTGTCCGTCGCGTTGCCCGAGGGCAGCACGATGGGGGATCTGTTGGCCAGGATCGGCCTGCCGACGGAGGAGCGAGGAATCACCTTCATCAGCGCCCAGTTGAGCGCCATGCCGGGGCTTCAGCCAGATTTGGTCCACGTGCTGGTCGATGGCGACAGGGTGGGCCTGTTTGACCTGAAGAGCATGTGGCCATTCCAGTACCGGCATGGAGCAGCGATGATCAAAGAGATGCAGCAGGCAGTGGCCGAGCGAGATGGCGGCCTGCACCATGACTATGAGGTAGACAACAAGTAGCCGGGGCTCGAGCGACTCGCTGACCCCATGAGGGTCACCGCGAGTCGTTAGTGGAGGCAGGAGCCGTACCGGCATGGGCAACCCAGCGCCCTCCGACCGATGAGGTCAGGGGGCGCTGGTGTTTCAGGCGTCGGCGAGGATGATGATGTGGTCCGCCTCGGCAAAGGTGATCGGAGCTGACTTGACCGGGTTCAGATTCAGGCCCGAGTCAGTGCCCAGGTTGCTACGAGCAGCTTTGCGGTAGCCCAGCGCTACCTCTCCCCGCGCCCGTGCCGCGTCGAGCACCGTGTAAAAGTCGACCGGCTGACCGAGCACGACATAATCGCCAGCGGGCCGCAGGTGGATCTCAGAACCCTCGGGGTTGAACAGGTCAGCAAACACCGCCGCGAGCGCCCGGTGCTCGGAGATCTGCGCCAGAGCGAGACTGATGTACTGCTCGCTGACGATGAAATCGTCTGCTCTGGCCGAGGCAGCGAGTTCGCGGTTTCTGATGTCGAGAATCTCGGTGACAATGGAGAAGGTGTGCCCGGCCCTCTCCGCAAACTCGCGGAGATGCAGCAGCGTGACCAGCGTCTTGGCATCCGCTGCATGGCGGCTCAGCGAGTCGCAGTAGCACAAGACCGCCACGTGATGGTAACTGGGAATGTCCAGGCCCTCGAGCGTCTCGCGGTCGGCGGTATTGCCCGAGCGAACACGCACCGTCAAGTTCACCAGAGCGCCACACTGGCGGCGGATGTCGGTCCTGGTGCGTGGCTGGTCCGAGACCACGCTGACCAGGGACCCCGGTGCGACGTAGTGGTCCAGCTCGTTGATAATGGACGCAGCGAGCCAGTTCCAGCCCAGGACGAGGATTCGCTCCGGTGGGCGAAAGCTGCGGGCTGAGCGAACGATCAGGTCCGACCGGATGTCCCACGACGTTCTTCCGGAGAGCTTGATGGTGCTGTCGTCCTCGGCAATGACGATGAGCGAGTCGCCGTCTCTCAACACCGTGTCCATGGGCGGCTTGAGCTCCGGCACGCCCCCTTTGGGCAAGACGCCGATCACGGTCGATGTGTCATAGGCCAGGAGCGTGTAAGCGAAGGTTCGACCAACCAACGTCGGCTCCTGGCGAAAGTAGATCTCGTCGCCGGCGAAATCGAGCAGCTCGCTGTACACCGCCGAGAGGCCCGGTTCGCGGCAGGCCTGAGCGGTCATTCTTGAAATGAGGTCGCCCGCCCAGACTACCTCCACCCGTCCTTCTCCGGCCAGCCGAGCGACATTGATATTCCATGGGCGCTTGATCTCGGCTACGATGTGGGCGTCCATCGGCTCATTCGCGGTGCAAAGCCTGATGGCAAGAAGAGCGCGGATGACCTCCGAGTCGGGATCGTCACCTTCGGGTGCGGGGATGATGATGGAGTGGGCTTGAACCAGGTTGGCCAAGTTCAGGTCAATGGGATTGCTCGGCACGCCGCGGCGGCACACGATTCGCGTCTTGATGCGGCCGTGCAAGGCCTGGCGGATCTCCTGATCCATCTCGGCCTTGTCCCGGTCGGCCAGAACAACCACGCAGGAGCGAGCCTCGCTGGCCATGGCGGTCATCAGCTCGCGGAGGATGATGATCACCTGCGGCGACCAGCCCAGAATCACCGTGTGTCTCGATTCGATGACTCGGGAGCGTCCTTCGCGAAGATCGGCGATCTTTTTCCGCACCATCTCGGTCAGTGCCGCGATTAGTGTACCGGTGATGAAGATGCCGCCAAAGGTGATCAGCAGCATCAGGATCAGGTAGACCCAGCCGGCTCCCTGGGAGCCAGGGATGGTCTTGCCAAGGGTGTGGAGGGTAAGCATCCATACCAGATCAATGAAACGGTGAACCGGGGATACTCCGAGGACAGACAGGAGCAGCGCAGATACAAGCACCAGCACCGCAGAGGCAACGGCGAGCCAGCCGATGAGCGGCAGAGTGCCGCGCGAGAGCGAGTTGTCAAAGGCATAGCGCATGCGGTCGAACAGTGTTGGCTTTTTCATTGTGCCTCCAGCGTGCCGGTCAGAGAAGAGTGCAAGACGCACTCGTTTCACGAAACGAGGACCGCGCTTCTGGGCGTACATTGTAGCAGGGCGACGGGCAGGCGTCAACAAGGCTGAGCGGACAGCCCTCAAGGTTGACAGGCTCTCGCTGCGTGACTAGAATGGCTTGGCTGCAAGACCATCACCACGAGCATGTTGGGGGCAAGCATGAGTCTGATTCGTGACGCAATCGGCAGACTGACTGAGAACCAAGGGCTCGAGGAAGCGCTGGCTGAAGGGGCAATGGGCGAGATCCTTCAGGGCAAGGCATCCGTCGCTCAGGTGGCGGCCTTCCTCACTGCCCTGCGCATGAAGGGCGAAACTGTAGAGGAGCTGATCGGCTGCGCCCGCGCCATTCGCCAGGGCGTGACGCCGGTCCTGTCGCGGCGGCGGGACCTGGTTGACATCTGCGGCACAGGTGACGACCGGGCAGGCACCTTTAACATCTCTACCACGGCCGCGCTCGTTGCCGCCGGCGCTGGTCTGGCCATTGCCAAGCATGGCAACCGCTCTGTCTCGAGTCGCTGCGGCAGCGCCGATTTGCTCGAGGCGCTGGGCGTCAATCTGGGCCTCACGCCCGAGCAAATGGCGCGGTGCATCGATGAGGTGGGCATCGGCTTTCTGTTCGCTCCTTTGCTCCAACTCGGGATGGACTCGGCACTGGCCATCGCTCGCGATATGGGCGTCCGAACGGTGCTGAACGTACTCGACCCGCTCATCAATCCGGCAGGCGCACAGGCCCAGGTCATGGGCGTCTACTCCAGTGCGTTGACCGAGCGAGTAGCCTACACACAGCGGGCGCTGGGCATTCACGACTCGTTTGTGGTGTACGGCGCAGATGGAATGGATGAGCTCTCGACCACCGGTGTGAACAAGGTCAGCCGTCTCGACGAGGAAGGCATGGTTTCGACCTTTTTCCTCGACCCGGCGGACCTTGGCCTGGCGCGCGCCAGGCTGACTGATGTGGCTGGAGGGTCCATCGCCACGAACGTGGAGATCACGCGCAGCGTTCTCGGCGGAATGAAGGGACCCCGGCGCGACATTGTGGTTCTCAATGCCGGAGCATCGCTGGTAATCGGCAAGATGGCGCGCAGTCTGAGGGAAGGCATTGCCAAGGCGCAGGCATCGATCGACAGTGGCGCGGCGGCGGCGAGCCTGCAGCGACTGGTCGAATTCAGTCACTCGGTGGCCAATGCCTAGCCTTGCCCCGGACTGGAGGTGGCCTGGAGTTCAGCGCAGAGCCATGCGCGCGGTGGCCGGGTTGCTGTTGCTGCTGCTCATCTCGGGATCGGCCTGCAAACGCGGAGAGCCTGAGCTGGCTGGCTGGCTGGCTACCGACCCTTCGACGGATTTGAGGTTAGAGCCAGGAGCTGGCCCGAGCGGCGAGGATGTTACAGCCCTGCTCTACACCATGTCGAGCGGGGGAGTTTACGCTATTGAGCATTCGGGCCCGCCGCCCATGGTGAACGATCGGCCCAGTCTGGTTCTGCAGGCCAGGGCAACGCGCGCCCTCTACCTGGCCATCGTGCTGGTCGACGAGGACGGACGAGAGTACGAGTGCGGCAGGAGCCTGACCCCGGGAGACTGGCGCACGCTCAGGTTCGACGAGTTCGAAGGGTTTGCGGCAGGCACCAGGCTCGTGCTGACCAGACTGGTCGATCGAACCGCACAATTAGGCAGCCAGGGCCCAGTCAGTCTCAAACTGGTGGGTCTGACGCAGTAGATGCGCTCCGGTCGCCCTGTGGCAGGAGAGTGCAAGATGGCCTATTCAGACTCGTACTCGGCGCTTGAAAGGCGCTTTCTCGGCCCCGTACGAGGCATCCTTCTCCGGGTCTACTCGCCCATTGTACGATTCCTCGCCTGGGCCAGGGTCACCCCGAACACGGTGTCAGCCAGCGGACCAGCCCTCGGGGTGCTCTTTGTGCTGACCGTTCCTCGCTCGCCGCGGCTCGCTTTCCTGATCTGGGTGCTATCGGTGGTGGTAGACGGCTTTGACGGCGCCCTGGCGCGCTATACCGGGCGTGCCTCCAGTCTTGGTGCCTTCGTTGACCAGGTTTGTGACCATGTCCGCGAGACGCTCACCGTGGCCGGGCTGGTGGCAGTAGGGGCCATTCCGCCCTTCTGGGGCAGCTTCTATCCGGTGGTGTATACGGCGCTAAATCTGGTTCTGTACATGTGCAATCAGCATCAGGTTCCGCTGCCAGTGGCGGTCAAGAGCTGGCTGGTGCTGTACCCGGCCATTGCCCTGTTCCTCCTCACAGGCCGGAGCTATTTGAACATTGCGACCCCTTTGTGCGTCCTGGTGATGGCAGTGGTCGTTGTGCAGGGCTTGATCGCCCTGAAACCGGCAATGGACCACACCGGAGGGCCAGGATGACCGAGCGGAATCCGACTGTGAGCCTGGGACAGCAACGGCGGGAGCCCGGGGTGCGCTGCCGGTCGTTGCTCTTGCTGCTGGGAATGTGCACGCTGTTCGCCTGCAAAAGCCCCGTGACGCCGACGCCCACCGCGCCATCTGCCACGCCATCGGCTATCGCGTCGGCCACGGCCACCGCGCTCATCGCGCCAACCAGCACGTCCACCCCGACCAGCACATCCGCGCTGACGCCGACGGCGGCACCAACGAAGACAAGCACCGCAGAGCCTACGGCGACAGCAACAAGCACGCGCAGTACAGCTACCCCCATGCCCTCGCGCACGCCGACCCTGACCGTGCAGCAGGCGCTGCAGAGCACCATGCCCTACGTGTACTGCCTGGTGGTCACCCCGGACGATCCGCCCGAGTATCTGGCCGTTGCTAACAACCGCCTGTTCCGGAGCAAGGACCGGGGCCAGAACTGGGGGCCCGAACCGATGGAGGGAGTGCCAGGGAGCGCACGTGTGCTCGTACTGGCCATCGACTACCGGCATCCGGATACGATGTATCTGGGCACAGACCAGGGACTCTATCGCCAGGAGGGCGCGGACAACACCTGGCAGTTCGTGCACACGATGGTGGTGAGCGCGCTGGCAGTTGACCTCGAGAACCCGGACATCCTCTACGCCGGTACTAGCTGGGGAACCGAGCTCGAGGCGGTTCTGGTCAAGAGCGAGGATCGGGGCCGGACGTGGGGTGGCGCGGATCACGGGATGCAACGAGGCCAGGTGACGGCTATCCTCATCGACCCGAACCAGCCAAACGTGCTATGGGCTCACCTGCGTCCAGCGTTCAATCGCGCATGGCCCTACGGCCAGATCTATCGCGGCGGGAGAGATGGTTCCTGGGAGCGCCTCTCTTTGGGCCAGTACGACATGCGCGGGTTTGCCGACAAGCCGGGCGAGGAAACTTGTTCTCCGGCTGGGCTAGCCTACGATCCCAATTCGAACAGTCTGTACACTGGCTGCGACATCACCTACTACGGCGGAACGAGGCGCTACTGGCTGCTGCGCTCGACCAACGCCGACTCGCCTGATTCCAGCCTGGTGTCCTGGAAGCTGGTGGCAGACTGGGGGCCAGTGCCGGATGATTTCGCGGGGTTCAACACCATTAGGCCGCTGGCGGTCGATGCGCGTGAACCCAGGTCGGTGCTCGTGTTCGTGGATACGACGCGGCGAGTTGGAGCACCCGAGTTCCAGCTCAAGATTGGCCACGATGACGGTTCCAGATGGGAGAGCCTGGTGCCAGTAGGGCTGGGCGGAAACGGCCTGCCCTAGGGAGGGTGAGTATGAAGTGCCACTATGACGAACGGATTGCTCCTTATCGCTGTGCGCGGACCGGCGAGTATGTCTGTCTGGAGCACGCCCGGTTAGATGTCGTGTCGGTCAGCACCAGGGTCCGGCCACCGCCCATGCCGGTGCGAGACGCCACGGCCGAGGACCAAGCGATTGTTCGCGCTTTTGCCCTGGACTACTGGGGCGAGACGCAGGTAGAGTGCTTTGGCCGCGAGTACGATGTCACGACTCTGCCAGCCTGGATCGCGGTCAGCGAGGGTCAGCCAGCGGGCGTGCTCGCCTACAGCATCGAGAAGGACCGGCTCGTGGTGGTGATGCTCAACGTGCACCCCGAGTTCCAGGGGCGGACAGCCGCCAGGTCGCTGCTGGCAATGGCCGAGCATGAGGCTCGACGCAGGGGACTAGCCAGGATCGCCGTCGCCACCACGAATGACGACCTCCCGGCGCTGTACCTGTATCAGCGGTGGGGCCTGGTCGTCACCGAGGTGCTCGTCGGGGCACTGGTGGCGCATCACGGGGGAGAAGAGCCGGGGTTTGCCGGGATACCGGTGCGCGATGAGATCCGACTGGAGAAACGTCTCAGCCGGGCGCAGTGAGTTAGTGAGGCAAAGCATGACGACTCGGAGAATCGGGCTGGTATTGAGTGGCGGGGGAGCGCTGGGCGCGGCTCACGTTGGTGTGCTAGAGGTGCTGGAGGAGGCCGGAATCCGTCCCGGCTGCGTCGCGGGTACCAGTGCCGGCTCGGCCGTGGGCGCTGCCTACTGCGGCGGGGTCAGCCTGTCCAAAATCCGCGAGGTCGCGTCGAACCTCCAGTGGAGCCAGTTGGGACGGGTCGTGAGGCCACGCGGCGGCTTTTTTGACGGCACCCGCCTGGAGGAGTACCTCATTGATCTCATAGGGGACCGTTCGTTCGAGGACCTGGACATTCCCTTTGCCGCGGCGGCGGCGGACATATTGGGAGATGAGCTGCTGATCTTGAACAGCGGTCCCGTGGCGTCGGCGGTGAGGGCCTCCTGTGCCTTTCCGGGCGTGTTTACCCCGGTGGAGGTGGAAGGCAGGCTGCTCGTTGACGGTGGGCTGATTAACAACCTGCCAGTGAGCGCAGCGCGGGACCTCGGCGCGGAGTACATCATCGCTGTTGACCTGTCGGCGCCGCTAGTGGGGCGGCGCAAGCCGCCGTCGAACCTGATGGAGATGTGGTTCATGAGCCTGGCCACACTGATTCGCAACACGAATCGAGAGGCCGCTATGGCCGATGTAGTCATCCAGCCGGAGGTGGGGGAGTACAACTGGGTGGAGCTGAACCACGCTCAGGAACTGATGGAGCGCGGCAGAAAGGCGGCGACGCTGGCTTTGCCGCAGATTCTGGCTGATCTCGAAGTGGAGGGTTGAGTTGGAGGCCGAGCTGATCATCGTCAATGCCCGGGTGCACACCGTGGACGAAGAGATGCCGTATGCTGAGGCGGTGGCAGTGGCGAACGGGCGCATCGTAGCAGTAGGTGACAACGAGCAGATCCGAACGCTTGCCACTGATGACACGGAGGAGGTGGATGCCGCCGGGCGCTTGCTGCTGCCCGCCTTTACCGATGCGCACATCCATCTCATCGAGTATGGGCTGAGCCTAGGTCTGCTGCACCTTGACCAGGCGCGGTCCATTGAGCAGGCCGTCGATCAGGTTGCGGCGGCGGCGCGCACCAACGAACCGGGTACCTGGATCCGCGGGCTGGGCTGGAACCGCAATTTGTGGCCGGGGTCGCCGCTGCCGACCCGTCAGCAGCTCGACCGGGTAGCACCTCACCATCCGGTGATGCTGGATAGCAAAGACCTGCACGCTGCCTGGCTGAACTCGGCTGCTCTGGCGCTGGCGGGCATTACCGCCGAGACGCCAGACCCACCTGGGGGCGTGATTGTCCGCGACAGCGCTACTGGCGAGCCAACAGGTGTGCTGCAGGAGGGCCCGGCGATCAAGCTGGTCACCGAACGGATCCCGCCGCCAGGGCCTGAGCAGCACAGGAAGGCCATTGCTGAAGCGACGCGGGAGCTCCATCGGCAGGGGATCGCGGCCGTGCACGTGCCAGAAGGGCGCCGCAAGCTCACTGCGGTGATGGAGTGCTGGCTGCGGCACGAACTCGAGCTGCGCGTGTTGTGGATGGTAGCAGCAGAGGACCTGCCCGGACTGGCGAATGCCGGCGTACGCAGCGGATTCGGCGACGACTGGTTGAGACTCGGGCCGGTCAAGGCCTTTGCCGACGGGGCACTGGGTTCACGCACGGCGGACATGAACGCACCCTACGAGGGTGATGGCGACAACCGCGGGGTTGAGGTTCAGTCAACAGAGCAGCTCAGTGCCGTGGTCGAGTACTGCACACTACATAACTGGAGCGTAGCCATACACGCTATCGGCGACAGAGCCAACAGCCGGGTTCTGGACGCGCTGGAGGACCATTGGCACCAGTGGACCAGCCGGTACTTGCGGCCGCGAATCGAACACGTACAGCTCCTGGCACCGGAGGATCTGCCGCGGCTGGGGGCGATGGGAGTGGTCGCTTCGATGCAGCCCATCCACTGTCCCTCTGATTGGGAGATGGCTGAAGCCAGATGGGGCAAGCGCTGTTCTGGCAGCTATGCCTGGCGGAGCCTGCTGGAGAGCGGCGCGGCGGTGGCGTTCGGTTCGGATGCCCCTGTCGAGGAGCCCAGCGTGCTCAAGGGGCTATACGCAGCGGTAACGCGCCAGAGAGAAGACGGCCAGCCTGCCGGCGGGTGGTATCCCGAGCAGCGCTTGAGCTTGAGCGATGCCATTCATTGCTACACGATGGGCGCTGCCTATGCAGCCGCACTGGAACGCGAGTCTGGCTCGATCGGGGTGGGCAAGCATGCCGATATGATCCTGCTGTCACAGGATGTGTTCAGCCTACCCCCAGCAGCGCTGCTCGAAACGCGGGTGGAAATGACGCTCATCGCCGGGCAGGTCGTGCACGGCGGCTAGTTGGCGGCGGAACAGACTCGAGAGTGCTCTTGCCGCGTTCGCGATGGCGCGAATGGCGCTATTTGAGCAGGAGCACCCAGCCTGAAGTCGGCTCCAGACGCTTCAGCGGCACCCAGCCCGCAATTGCGCCAGCCTGTGCGACCTCAAGAGGCGCAAATGCGTCCGTGCCCAGCAGGTCCTGCGCCTGATGAGCGCCAGCCGCCAGCGGACTGGACTGTGCGGACACGGCACAGGAATCCACTTCCCGCGCTCCGAGATTCAGCACGACCACAATGCTCGACGCGGCGTCACTGCGCAAGTAGGCGTAGACTGCCGGGTCACTGGCCTGCAGCGGCTGCCAGGCACCGGTGCGCAGAGACGAGTAGGCGGTCCGCAGCCGAATCAGCTTTCGGTAGTGGCTCAGTAGCGAGTCCGGATTGGCGCTTTCGTCGGCCACGTTGACCTGATCATAGTTCAGGTCGACTTCCATCCACGGCCGACCAGAGGTGAATCCTGCGGCGCGCTGGTTGGCCCACTGCATCGGTCGGCGGATGAACACGTCGGGCGTGCTGCCCCTCATACCAATCTCTTCGCCATACCAGAGGAAGGGCACGCCCGGTGACGTGAGCAGGAGCGTTGCGGCGAGGCGGGCTTTGGCCACATTGTCGCGGAGCTGGGTGATGACCCGCGTGTGATCCTGCAGGGCGAGAAAGCTGCCGTAGGCACCGCCGGGGAGCAACGCCTCTATGGCCTGCTGCTTCTGCACCAGAATGCCCGGGTCGCCCTTGTCCAGACTGGCGATGGCGGCCGCGGCCCAGTCGAACTCGAAGCACAGATCTACCTCATTGCCCACATAGGACACCCGCTCGGCAGTGGGCCCAGTGACCTCACCAATGGCAAAGGCGTTGGGCTGCGTTTCCTTGAAGGTGCGGTAGAACCCCTGCAGCCAGGCATGAGTGTCCGGCGTGCTCTCCTGAGCCTCTCCCTGCTCGACGAGATGACGGATTGCGTCGAGCCGGAAGCCATCGACGCCCATATCGCGCAGCCAGAAGCGAACGACGTTCATCAGCTCGGCCGTGACGGCAGGATTTCGCAGGTTGAGATCCGGCAGCGAGCCGCCAAAGAAGGCATAGTAGTAGGCGCCTCCGCTCTGAAACCAGACCACGCGCTTGTCCGGACCTCGCCAGCCAGGGTTCTCGGGCAGCCAAACGTACCAGTCGCGGTGCTCTGCCTGGGGCGAGCTCATCGAGTCCTGGAACCAGGGGTGCTTGTCGGAAGTGTGGTTGAGAGCCAGGTCGAGCAGCACGTGGATGCCGCGGCGGTGCGCCTCGGAAACCAGGCGGCGGAAGGTTTCGTTGTCGCCGTAGGTTGGCTCGAGCGTGTAATAGTCGGTGGTGCCATAGCCGTGATAGGTGGGCGATCTGGTTACGGGCAGCAGCCACAGCCCCGTTACGCCGAGGTCCGTGTCAGTGGACGGGTCGCCGTCGTTCAGGTAGTCCAGCTTGTCGATCAGCCCGGCCAGGTCCCCGTAGCCATCTCCGGACTGGTCGTAGAAGCTACGCACCAAAAGAACGTAAAAGACGCCATCCCGCCACCAGTTCTGACTCAGCCCGCCCGGGTACGGATCGGGCGGCGTAACCGCGGGCAACGGGGTTGTGGTGGGGGCAGCGGTCACCCCGGGGGTGGGCGACGTCTCTGGTTCCGGGGGGAGAGGGATGGCCGTGGGTGTCGGCGCGGTCGCTGGCGAACAGCAGGTCGCGAAAACAGCCACCAGTATGAGAGCCGGAAGGATACGTCGGAAGCTCAAGGAGCGCCTCCTCTGCGGGGTCATGCTCGAGCTAGGCCGGCAGGCGCAGCACTCGTTGGTAGACGGCCAGCGTCTCGCGGACGGTGCGTTCCCAGGAAAAGCTTGCCGCCTGCGCCATTCCCACGCGCCGCATCTCGTGGCGCAGATCCTGGTCGGCGAGAACCGTCTGGATCACGGAGGCCATCTGGGCCGCGTCGTGCGGGTCAAAGTAGCGCGCGGCCTGTCCACCCAGCTCGGGCAAGCTGGAGGCGCTGCTGCTGACGACCGGCGTGCCGCAGGCCATCGCCTCCAGCACGGGCAGACCGAATCCTTCGTACAGCGAAGGCATGACCAGCGCCTCGGCGCCGCTCATTACTGCCGGCAGGTCCTCATCCGGCAGGAATCCCGACAGCAGCACCGAACGCGGCTGCTCCAGCTTTTCCAGGAGCTCGAAAAAGTCCTGGTAGAGCCAGCCCGCACCCCCGACGATAACGAGCGTGAGCTCAGGGTCTGAACGTCGCAGGATCTGCAGCGCCTGAACGAGGCGGATCAGGTTCTTGCGCGGCTCGATGGTGCCTACGGTGAGCAGGTAGCGCTCGGGCAAGCCGTAAGCCGAGCGGACCGATGCCACGCGTTCGGCCGGTGCAGGGCTGAAGGTAGGCGAGGCGGCCTCGTAGGTGACGGTGATCTTGTCAGCGGGCACACCGTAGACTCGCATCAGGTCGCGCTTGCTCGACTCGGACACGGTGATGATGGCGGTGGCGCGCTCGAGGAACAACGGCATGGTCGAATTGAGAAACCAGCGATTGAGCCGCCGGTGGTAGGCGGGGTACAGCTTGAAGGCCAGGTCGTGCACGGTCATCACGGTCGGGGCGCTCTGGAGCGGCATCAGCAGGTGCTCTGTCGAGTGGAACAGCTCGACGCCGGGCACCAGCCTGTCCAGACCCACGCCGGCCCGATGCGAGAGCCAGACCATCATTCGCCAGGGCTTGCTCCCGAAGGGCACGCTGCGGCGCGGCACAGGGCCCAGGCCAGCCAGGCGGCCGCAGGAATCGGCTCCATTGTGAAAGAGCGCGAACGAGAAGGCGCCGTGATGCTCGGAGATCATGGTGCGAGCGATACGCGACGCATAGCGCGCCAGGCCGGCACGCTGATGGACTGCGGCTGATACGTCGATGTAGACTGGCATAAGAGTTGCGGTTGTCCTTTTTCAGGATCTACTGTGTAGACGTGTGGCAGGGGTCATAGGTTCTATGCATTTGCCTTCTGGGTAAGTGTACTCTAGAATGAGTGCCTGCGGGAAAGCGAGGCAGAGACAGATGCTGACCGAGAAACGCCTTCAGCGTAACCGACAATGGCTGCTCGATGAGCGAGCCAGGCTGAAGAGTGATCTGATGAGTATCGACGCCGCGAAGGACAGCAGCGAACGGCCCGGCCTGGGAACGCACATGGCCGACAACGCCAGCGATGTGTTCGAGCAGGCCAAGAACGCGGCGGTCCAATCCAGGCTGCGGAACAGCCTTACGCTGGTTGAGCGTGCGCTCGAGAAGCTGGAAAAGGGCACCTACGGGTCGTGCGAAAGGTGCGGGCAGCCCATCGACCCGGCCCGTCTCAAGGCCTTGCCCCACTGTGCTCTGTGCATGGCCTGCCAGTCGCGAGCCGAGCTCTCCTCACCCTCTCGCTAGTCCTCATCCGGAGACAGAGCTCGATGCGACGCAAGCAGCTTGACGACCTGGTGATCCTCGCTCTGGCGACCCTGGTGGTTCTGGCCGACCAGTGGACCAAGTCCTGGGTCAGGAGTACGCTGCCGGTAGGGGTGCCGTGGAATCCCGTGCCGTGGCTGCGGCCGATTCTCAGCATTACCCACGTCACCAACGAGGGTGCCGCGTTTGGCATGCTGCCTCAGCTCAAGCCAGTCTTTCCCTTCATCTCGCTGGCTGTTTGCGCGCTCATGTTCTACTTCTACCGCCCCCTCGCCCACGGCCGGCCGTGGATCACCATCAGCCTGGGCCTGCAGCTCGGAGGCACGCTGGGCAACCTCATCGACCGACTGACCCAGCAGGGTCGGGTAACAGATTTCCTGGACCTCAACTTTTGGCCGCTGCAGGACTGGCCGGTGTTCAACATTGCCGATAGCTCGGTCGTGGTAAGCGTGTGCATCCTGGCCGCGGTGCTGCTCCTGGAAAAGGATCTCCTGCAGGAGAACCCTCCTGCCCAACCGACGTGACACCCGGTGATGGGTGACGAACCTGTACCAGGGAGGTGCCTCGAGTGAAGGACAAGGAATATCAGCGGACGATCAATGCCTGGTGCATGTATGACTGGGCCAACTCGGCCTTTGCCACCACGATCATGGCGGCGGTGCTGCCGACGTTCTATAGCTCCGTTGCGGCTGCGGGTCTGGAGCGCCACATCGCCACCGCCTACTGGGGCTATACCTCGTCTATTGCGCTCTTGATCGCAGCCGTGCTGGCCCCGACCCTGGGCGCGCTGGCCGACCTGCTCGGCGCCAAAAAGCGCTTCCTGGCCGTCTTTGCCATTCTCGGCATCTTTTTCACCTCTCTGTTGGTGCTGGTCAGCAAGGGAGACTGGCTGCTGGCATCGGTGTTGTACGTGCTCGGTGAAATTGGCTTTAGCGGGTCCATCGTCTTCTATGATTCGCTGCTTCCCCACGTGGCCAGGCCGGAGGATATTGACTATGTGTCCAGCAAGGGCTACGCCATGGGCTATCTGGGTGGCGGTATCCTGCTGGCGGTCAACATTGCGATGATCCTGTTCTGGGACAAGCTTGGCCTGGGCAGCGCCGAGATGGCTTCGCGGTGGTCATTCCTGAGTGTTGGCATCTGGTGGGCCATCTTTACCATTCCAGTCCTGCGCTACGTTCCCGAGCCGCCCACCAAGCCCGTGAGTGTCGACAAGACCGGCGCGCTAAAGGCCACCTTCGCGCGGCTGGGCAGCACGGTGCGCGACATTCGCCGCTATCGCGAGTTGGCCACCTTCATCGTTGCCTTCTGGCTCTACAACGACGGCATTGGCACCATCATCAAGATGGCCACCATCTACGGCACGGAGATCGGCATCGGGCAAACCGACCTGATTGGCGCCTTGCTGCTGACCCAGTTCGTAGGGATACCGTTCAGCCTCCTCTTTGGCAAACTGCCCAAGAGGATCGGCACCAAGCGGTCCATCTTTGTGGCACTGGCGGTGTACACCCTCATCTCTGTGCTGGGATTCTTCATGAGCAAGGCCTGGCACTTTTGGGTGCTCGCGGCGATGGTGGGATTGGTGCAGGGCGGCAGCCAGGCTCTATCGAGGTCGCTCTTTGGGGTGATGGTGCCGAAAGCCAAGACCGCCGAGTTCTACGGCTTTTACGACATCAGCAGCAAGTTCGCCGGGGTCATTGGGCCGGCCGTGTTCGCTCTAGTGGGACAACTCACCGGAACGAGTCGGCTCAGCATCCTGTCACTGATCGTGTTCTTTGTAGCCGGCGCGCTGATCCTGACCCGTGTGAATGAAGCTGAGGGCATCCGGGTAGCACAGGCTGAGGACGCGCTGGCCTAGAGGATATCGAACCACATCAACACGCCGAGCAGCACGAACAGCGCGGCGGCGATTCTGCGCATCACGTCCGGCTGCACAACGCGTGCAATGGTCTGACCGCCAAAGACGCCTACGGCTGTGACCGCAGCGAGAGCGGCCGTTGCCCCGAGAAAGATGGGCAGCGGCCGCTGGTGTTTGCAGGTGAGAGTAATCACCGCCAACTGAGTCTTGTCGCCCAGCTCGGCCACAAACAGCGATGCAAAGGTGAGAGCGACGATCTTCCAGTCCATTGTTCCTCACAGTGTGCGCAGAGGGTGGGTAAGCGCCGAGTTTGGTGCGCGCTCGTGGATTCGTCTAGCAATGGGTCGCGCCGGCAGCCAGGTCCGGCCTATCTCCATCGCACCGCCTACCAGAGTGGCCTGTGACTCCTTCGTTGCAGAACGATCCAGGAGACCAGGCCCACGGCCCGCGGCATCCAGAACGACAACAGCCGGTACGTCAGCACAGCCGCCACGGCCGTAGAGCCGGGCACGCCCTGCCTGGCCAACAGCGCCGAGAGCGAGCCCTCTGCCACCAGCAGCCCTCCTGGCGACGAAGACAAGTAGCTCAGCACAGACGAGAGTCCATAGTTGAGCGTGTGCAACCGCAGGGGCAGCGAATAACCAAAAGCGCTCAAGGTGCAGGCCAGCGAAAGGATGTCAGCGCCGGTGCGCACCAGGTTGGCCCCCATCACGCGCCAGCGGTGAGGGGCATCGAGGCCATGGACGGCCTGACGCACCCGGTCGAGACGGGTCGAGAGCTCGTTGCTGGCCAAATGCAACTTGCCCTGGTGAAGCAGCGCTTTGTTGATGCGGTCCAGCAGCGCATAACGCCAATCGTCCGGTCCGGGATCGGACAGCAGCACCGAGAGCACCCCCAGACCCGCCAGCACCGCACCCGTCAGCAGCAGCAAGATCCACCACGGAGCAACTTCGCCGACCAGCGCAAAGTCGACAAAGGCAATGGCTACCAGCACGGTGATGGCGATGCCCTGACCGATGATCTCCAGGATGTAGCTCAGCAGAGTCGCCTCGACGCCGACGCCCTTCTCACGCAGGTAGTGGACTCGCACGGCAAGCCCGCTCAGCCCCGCGGAGGGGATGAACATGGTGGCAAAGTTTGACGCCATCGTTACCTGGAGAACGTACCAGAAGGGGAGCCCTTGCCCAAAAGACGGCAGTGCCGCGGCGACCACCTGCACCGTCCCGGCCATGGCCAGCACTTGCATCAGCAGTGCCAGGAGCAGCCAATCAGGACGAGCCTGGCGCGCCGCCTGGAAGGCATTGGATAGGCCGGCAAACCGGGGCAGCAGCAGGTAGGTGCCGAGAAGAAGCAAGATGATGAGGACCGCCCGCCGTGGCGCTGTGCTGCCGATCCTTTGAAAGGGCGCAGGTTCGTAGGGCGGCTGGTTTTCTGGACTCTGAGCTGTGATCTGGCGCCTCCGCGGCTCCAGGATTGGTTGTTACTGCCGGAACAGAACGGCGTCCATTGTAGTGCCAGGCTGAACTGGCGTCAACCAAGAGGAGGCGGCCATTGGCCGCCTCCTCCGAACCTTGCCAGATGCCTACTGGATGTTGAACAGCAGGCCGTTGCTCCGTCCCATGACCTCGGGGAAGTACATCTCGAAAGCGGTAGCCGGCATGGTGAGGAAGCTGCCCGCGAGGCTGGCGCGCATGAGGTAGGTGTATTGGTAGGTTCCGGCAGGGAGATAAGTGGCAAAGAGGGCCACCTTTTCGTCGCGCACCTCAGAGTGCACAAAGTACCACCACGGCGGCATGCGTCCGTCCTCGCCGACCAGACCAGGATCCAGGTACTGGGCGCTGGTGGTCTTGAGGCTGGGATCCAGAGCCTCGCAGCCAGCAGGCAGCGGATCCTCGACCACGACATAGTGCAGGCTGTTCGGGGCGATGATGGTCAGCTTGACTTGAATCACATCGCCCACGGCCGCGCTGGCGACGGACACCTTCGGACGCTCCAGGAGGCTGTACTCCCTCTGGACAAAGATGCCGCGGTCGAGTTCTTGCACCTGGTCGGCGGGCAAAAAGTAGCGCAGGGACAGGCTGTAGTAGAGCTGGCCTTTGCCGGTCTGGGGCGCCTGGGCGATACTGCGGTCGATGACAATCCGGTTAGCCTCCTCGCGAAGAAGGCCGCCGACATCGACGACGAGCTTGCGGGTGGCGCCGACGTCCTGCGCTGTTACCACCCCCTGGCCAAGAAGCCTGGTGTTCAGGCCAACCCGGTAGCCATAGTCCGCTTCTAGCTCACCCGTGGACACCATAAAGTCAGTGAGGGCCATCACGGACCAGGCGGTCTCCTGTGTTGTCTCCCAGTGGCCTTCCCGGCGCGCGGCCATAAGCCAGCGCACCACGTTGGGCAGCAGGGGATCGGTGGGGTCTGCCTTGAGCAGGGCCATCAGCACCAGGGCCGTGGAGCGCGTGTCGGTGCTCATCGTCCAGTAGTCCAGCTCGAGCTCTTCCCAGTGCGCGCCAGTCGCGGAGAGGATAGCCACGTTCTTTATCTCGGTGACGAGCGTGGTCACGCGCGAGTTGTCGTTCGGCTGGAGGTTCCGCAGGGCAAGGATCAGATAGGCCTTGCCGTAGGTGCTGAGGGCAGCGCGCTGGTCATACAGAGCAACAGTCCGGCCCAGGTCGCCTTTTCCCACAACCCCCAGAACATAGAGCACAAAGGCCCGGGCGTTGGCTGAGTACTTGATGGTCAGTTCATCCGAATCCAGGGCACCAACCAGGTAAGCCGAGGCTCTGTCCAGTGCGCTCGAGTCCACGGAAAACCCGGCCTGCCTGGCCTGGTACATGCCGAGCAGGGTGTAGGCACTGAGGAAGGGCTGCGAGTCGTCTGACAGCCACCAGCCCCAGCCCCCATCATAGTGCTGCAGCGCGTAGAGTCGCTGCAATCCCACGCCCACATACTGCGGCAGCCTGGCCTCGAGGTCCTGATTGGCAATGCCCAGCTCTCTGAGGGCTCGATAGGTGAGCACATTTGGCAAGAAGCGGCTCACCGTCTGCTCGATGCAGTCATAGGGGTAGGTCTCCAGGTAGGTCAGACCGTCCTTCATGCTCGCGGCGAGGGATGGGTCAAGCTGCAGCGTCAACTCACCCTGGCTGGCGTCGAGAACGTCGGGCAGGATGACTGTTTCTACACGCGCTTCGCCGGCTGGCACCTGGCCCGCCGTGGCCACGACCTCCGGGGCGCTGTAGGGGTACACGGGGAGCGTGAGCTCAAGGCCATCGGAGAGGCCCCCGGACGCGGCCCGCCAGGTGATCACGGCACTGCCCACTGCCCTGACCTGAACGGTCCAGAACACCGTGGCCGACCCTCCAGCCTCGACTCGCACCCGCTGCGACGGCTGCTGGAAGTCGAGAGTGGGGCACTGCAGGCTGACCTCGGCCTCGAGGGCGGCCGACGTGGCGTTGTGGACGATGGCGCCGAGTTGTGCTTTGTCGCCCACCACAAAGAAGCGCGGTGCGACAGCCCGCACCATCAGTGGCTTGTTGGTGATGATATCGATGCTCTGCTCGCCGACGAGAGTGGAGCCGGTGAGCCCCTTGGCCGTCACCCGCCACGTGGTGAGGTTGTCAGGAAGGTCCACGGTGGCGTGGGCCCGACCCGCTACGTCGGTCCTCACCTGAGCGTTCCAGTAAGCCGTGTCCAGCAGGTTCTTGCGCACCACGTCGGTGCCGAGGTCGCCTCGTCCGCTGCCGCCTTTGCCGCTGGGCGGAGTAGTCTGTTCCAGTCGGCGTTCGGCCGATATCGACAGGGATGACCCGGTACGAACACCCAGACTCCTGGTGCCGTAAAAGGTCCCGAGCAGGGTGCCCTGCCAGCCTTCGGAGAGCGCCAGCACCGCGGCGTCGACGAGCTGCAGCGAGAACTCGGCCTGGACCGGCTGGCCGGCATAGTCGGTGGCAACGATGTCGAAACTCGCTTGCTGGCCCGGGCGGTAGGCCTCGGTTCGGTCGGGAGTGACCTTGAGCGTCAGTTGCTTCTGCACCGTCGACACGGGCAGAGTGATGTAGCCAACACGGTAGGAGGGGAGCGGGTTCGTGGCATCGCTGCCCTTGACCAGGACCACGGAGACAAACACGTTGGGGGCATAGTCGGGCAGGATAGGTATCTCCACCTGCTCACTGTTGCTGCCGAGCTGCAGCACACGGTGCTGCAGGATGTGGCCTCGCTCGATGGTCAAGAGCGCCGCGACATTTCCCTGGAACGGCGAGGGGATGAGCAGTCGAGCGGTGTCGCCAGGCGCATAGGCCTTTTTGTCGAGCACCAACTCGATGCGGTCATTGTTTTCCTGCCTCCACGATACATAATCCCTTGCGCTCACCCAGAGGTAGGCCGAGGAGCGGACCTCGTTGCCGCGCGAGTCGCGGGCAAAGGCACGCACGCGGTAGGAGCCGCCCTTGAGCGGCGTGACGGCGGCCACTGCCCGGCCATCGGCGCCGCTGGTGACTGTAGTCGTGGCCACGGGGGTCTCCCTGAGCTGCCATTCCCAGTAAAAGCCTTCGTCTTTTGACTCGACCTGGACGTTGTACCAGTTGAGCTGGAGCAGGACAATCGTGACCGGCACGCCAGGCACCGGAGCGCTGGCCCGATCGACAGTGATGAGACGCTGTTTGGATTCCTGGCCCGCCGTGCTCAGATAGAGCTCTGGCCTGATGCCAACGTAGACGAGGCCCTTGTGCACGACTGCGCTAGTACGCGAGCTGACTTCCTGATTGCTGGCATCGACGATGCTCGCCTCAAGAGTCCAGAGCTGGCTGTTGCGATAGGCAGCGACGTCAGCGGGAAGGCTGAAGGAGAACTGCCCCGACGCATCCGTTACTCCCTGACCGCTGGTGACGGCGGTGCCATACATCGTTTGCCGGCTGCGCGTCTCCCAGTCGACATCAACAAAGCTATAGTCGTCGCTTCCCGAGTAGGAGAAGTAATAGTCCTGGCTCAGCACGCGCCAGGTGACTGTGGCTCCAGCCACTGGCCCGCCAAAGTAGTAGCTGGATTGAACCGTAGCGGTGATCCGGTCGCCCTGGGTGTACTCCTGCTGGCTGGTGGTCACAGAGACGACGTACTCGGGCTTGCGGTACTCAGCCACGGTAAAGCCGGTACCATAGGCTCTCCCGTCCAGCTCCAGGCTCAGGCTATAGTCGCCGAGGCTGGCCTCAGCAGCGAGGTCGATCTGGCCGGCAGCGGTCCCCAGGTCATTGAGTTCCAGCTTGCCGCGATAGACTTCCTTACCCTGGTTGTCGGTGATGACCGCGATGGCGCTGTGCGCGGCAGCAGGGAGCCCGTAGTGGCCGTCATCATCGGAGCGGACCACCGCCTTGAAGTACACCGTCTGAGCTGGCCGGTAGATGGCGCGGTCTGTGTACAGGTGAACGCGGTATGGATCTGCGCCGTACTCATAGGGCAGGTCGAACTGCCACGGGGAGATGCCCTCGGTCAGCTCGGTGGAGACAAAGGCGGAAGCATCCATCGATCCGGCAAAGGCCAGTATGGTCGACCAGGCGTTCATCGCAGCGGTATTCTGAAGGGTAGTAAAGAACACCCCCTGGTTGTCGGTTCTGCCTGTTCCCAGCACCGCCTGATTCGGCCCAAACAGGGCAACATCCACGCCAGGAAGCGGCAGCCCACTCTGCAGGTCGGTAACCCACACCAGGGCCTCGGTACTGGAGGCCTTGAGCGTCACCGCGGCGTGGGAGACGACCAGGAGCTGGCGCGCGGTCGATTGGACGCCGGGAGCCGAGACCTCGAGGTAGTAGAATCCCGGTGCAAGGGCACTGACCCCATCGGTGCTCAGCGGCAGGCGAGTGGTCGCCGTCTGGTTCAACCGATTGTCGGGCACAACCTGCCAGCTCCGCAACAACCGGGTGGATTCGGGCCTGAAGTCACGCCAGCGCTGCCACCAGTCGTCGCTATTGAGCAAAAGAAAGTCAGCTCTGGTCAGCCGATACAGCCGCAGGTCAATGCGAGGCACGTTGACGTGCTGGACGGCCATCACGGTGGTGGTGTAGGCATTGAAGGCGGAGACTCGGTCCAGGGTGGACCACAGAGAAGGCTCCAGCGCCCGGGTAGTGAAGGTGACCCGAGTGGTCTGGCCAAGTCGGTGTCCGTACCGTCCGCGGGCGTCGGCGCCGATCTCGAACGAGTAGGTTCTGGAGGGTTGCGCTCCAAAGCTCAGCGTCAACTGCATATCCGAGTCGCTCCAGTACTTATCGACCTCGTCAGGCGCGGGAGTGATGGTGAGGTTGCTCATAACCGATTCGCGGTTCATCGGACTGCTGAACTGGATGCGCAGGGCGGTGCCCGGGTCAGCAGTCAGTGAGCCATCTGCTGGCCTAGTCGAGACGATGCCGGGCAGCTCGAAGGTTCTGAACGCCCAGGTTACCTCTTCAGTGGTGCCTGGACCACCAGCCGCGGCCACAGCGCCCTTGCTCACCCGCACGACAAAGTCGGTCTGAGGAGGCAGTGCGGCAACGGGACTGAGCGCAACCGTGGAGCCGCTGACGCGGTAACTGCACGTGACCACAGTGCGGATCCTGGTGGTCTCGAGGGTCACCAGGCGCTTGACCGATGCCGAATCCATCGGCATGTTGAAAGTCACCGTGATCGTTGGGTACGGCCCAATGACCGAGAAAGAATCGCCGGCATTGAAGGACACGACCTGGGGAAACGCAGTGCGAAAGGTCCAGCGATAAGGGGACTGAAGGACCGCATCGCTCACGGACTGGATGAGCGCGGGGTGCACCGTCACCTGATAGGTGGTTCCGGGAAGCAGGTTGGGCGACGGGTGGAAGACATAGGTGGAGGTATTCAGCCACTGGCCAGTGCCAGGCACTTCGGGGTCAATGACGAGCAGCTGGTGCAGAGCCAGGCCGCTCTGGCCCTGAATGTCGGTGAGGGGCACCACCGGTCGATTGAATACCACCGTCAAGGCGCTGTCGATAGGTACGTCGCCCGCGTCTTGCGCCGGCACGATGCTCACTACCTCGAGATAGCCCTGCGTGCGAAAGTCAAACACAAAGTCATCCTGGAGAGCAAGGCCCGCCGCGCTTCTGGCCTGCTTGTCCAGCGTGACCCGATAGCGGGTGGCCCTGGCGAATCCGTCCCCTGACGGCAGAAAGCTGAGTCGGTTCTTGTCCCAGTGAAAGCTGCCCTGAACCGCGGGGGAGACGGCAAAAGCCGCCTCTACCGAGCGTTGATCCATCGGCTGGTCAAAGGTGAGAACCACTGGGTCAAGGGGAGCCTGCTCCTGCCCGCGCTGCGGCCCCCGGCTCACTACGACAGGAGACTGGGGAGGCAGGGGGGCGATGGTGGGCGCCGGGGTTGGCGAAGGCCGGGGCACTGGCGTGGGTTTGGTCGTGCATGACAAAAGAGTCAGAGCCACAAACACGAGAGCCAGATAGCGGAAACGAGTCCAGCAGGATGGCATGAACGCACCTCCCCGAGCAGAGCTCTGTCGTTGCTGTGTGGTAGACGCGATATTGAGGCGGTCAGTTCCCCTAGACGGGGTTGAGCAGGTGCAAGAGGCGCAGGCCGTCCAGCGTCAGCCAGGGGTCGAGGTCGTTGATTTCCGGGCTCAGGGGAGCCAGAACGCGGCTGTGACCGCCGGTGGCGATGACCTGCGCTTCCCCGCCCAACTCGCTCTTCATGCGTCGCAAGACACCCTCGACCAGGCCGATGTGTCCCAGAACAAGCCCCGATTGCATCGATTGCACAGTGTTCTTGCCGATGGCATGCGCCGGGGCGCTCAGACTGACGCGGGGCAGTTGGGACGTAGCGCTGGTGAGAGCTTCGGCGGCGACCCCCAGCCCGACCGCGATGGCCACCCCCTCAAAATCGCCCTTGGCGCTGACGGCGCTAAAGGTCGTAGCAGTGCCGAAATCCACCACAATGCAGGCGCCCCGGTAGCGCTGGTAGGCCGCCACGGCGTTGGCCAGCAGGTCGGCTCCCAGCTCGCGCGGGTTGTCGATGCGAATCTGCAGCCCAGTGCGGATGTCGGGACTCACCATCAGCACCCTGGCATTCACGTGGTTCGCCAAGACCTCGCTGAACACAGTGGTGAGCGGCGGAACCACGCTGGCCAGCACAATGCGGTCGACCGCGCTCAGGTCATGGCCGCCATCGCGGAGCAGCGACTTGAGCAGCATCGCGTACTCGTCTGGCATCTGATTGCGGATGGTACGCACGCGCCAGTGGGCAAGCCAGTCGTGCCCGTCCGCGAGTCCGATGACCACATTGCTGTTCCCTACATTCACGCAAAGTAGCATGAACCCCTCCTGGCCTGACAAACCGGGTGCTCTGGCAGTGACTGGCGATGCTTGCCAAACCCCTGGAAGTGTGCTAGGATGACCCGGCCCGTGTCGAACACAGACGCTCGTTCCGCCATTCTATTGGCTTTCGGCTGCCTGGTCAAAGAGCTTGGCAGCCGCAGGCCTCTTCAGGAGATATGATGGCCGACCCGATTATCCGTCTGGATGGGGTCAGCTTTAAGTACAACGCGGGGTCCCCCGATCCCCACTTGGCTCTTCGTGACATCAACCTCCAGATATGGCCCGGCGATTATGTGGTTATCGTGGGCCACAACGGTTCCGGCAAGTCCACGTTGGCCAAGCTGCTCAATGCACTGCTTCAGCCCACGGTCGGCGATGTGTGGGTCGACGAGATGAACACCCGTAACCAGCGACAGATCCCGGAAATCCGCAGCACGGTCGGGATGGTCTTTCAGGTACCGGACAACCAGATCGTAGCAACGGTGGTGGAGGAAGATGTGGCCTTTGGCCCCGAGAACCTGGGGGTACCGCGGGCCGAGATACGCCTGCGTGTCGATGCCGCCCTAGATGCGGTGGGGCTGACCGAAAAACGGCAGAGACCGCCGCACCTCCTCTCGGCTGGCGAGAAGCAGCGGGTGGCCATCGCCGGCGTAATCGCCATGCAGCCCAAGGTGATGGTGCTCGATGAGGCCACCGCCTACCTCGATCCGCAGGGCAGGTCGCAGGTGCTGGATGTGATTCGGCAACTCAATCGCTCCGGCATGACTGTAGTGGCGATCACGCACTTTATGCACGAAGCGGTCGAGGGCAATCGTGTGCTGGTGATGGAGAACTCGCGCATTGCCCTCGAAGGAACGCCGCGCGACGTCTTTGGCCAGGTTGAGCGACTGAGAGAACTACAGCTCGACGTGCCTCAGCCGACGGACCTGGCCTATCGGCTGCACCAGCGCTGGTCGGGCTTCCCTGAGGGCTTGCTGACTGTCCCGGAAGTGGTGGAGGAGACGGTCAAGCTGTGGCAGCGAATGAGGCCGGCATGAGCATCGATGTTGGCGGCACGGGGCGAGAACCGCTGATCGAGTTGCGGAGTCTCGAGCATGCCTACCTGCGAGGCACGCCTCTGGAGACGCCGGCGCTACGCGGAATCACCCTGCGCGTGCTGCGCGGGGAGGCCCTGGGCATCATCGGACGCTCGGGGTCTGGCAAGTCGACCACGGTGCAGCATATGAACGGGCTGCTCAGACCCATCGCTCGCGGGCAGGCCCTGGTCTACGGCCAGGACATGGCTGACCCCGGGCTGGACATTCGCACCATTCGCCAGAAAGTGGGCCTGGTCTTTCAGCACCCAGAGGATCAGCTATTCGAGCGACTGGTGGGCGATGACGTGGCCTTCGGCCCGCTCAGGATGGGCCTGACGCTGGATGAAGCCCGCGATCGCGTGAGATGGGCCATGGACGCGGTGGGACTGGACTTGGCCGCTTTTAAAGACCGTTTCACCTTTTCACTGAGCGGCGGCGAAATGCGCAAGGTGGCCATTGCCGGAGTTCTCGCCCTCAAACCCGAGGTCCTCGTGCTGGACGAATCGACCTCGGGACTTGACCCCCGGGGCCGCCGTGAGCTGCTGGCGCTGATGAGGCGCTGGAAGGAGAGAGAGGGGCTCACCATCGTCTTTGTCTCCTGCAACATGGAGGATATCGCGGCACTGGTGGATCGCGTTTGCGTGCTCGACCAGGGACGCAGCGTGCTGGAAGGGCAAGTGCGAGAGGTGTTCTCCCGGCCCGCAGAGCTGCAACAGTATGGGTTGAATGCCCCGCAGATCACCGAGATCCTCGTGGAGCTCAAAGAACGGGGGTTGGACGTGGACCCGCGCTGCAGCAACGTGGCCGAGGCTGAGGAGCAGGTGTGGAAGACTTTGAGTACCTGAGACACGTCACCATCGGTCAGTACCTTCCCGGAAGCTCGCTGGTGCACCGGATGGATCCGCGCGCCAAGATGATCATCCTGTTCCTGATGGCCGCCGCGGTGACGGTGAACATGTCCTACACGGCCAACATCATTCTGCTGGTGGTCAGTGTGGTCTACGTGCTGGCAGCCCGGGTTTCGCTGCGCTACATCCTCGGCGGAGTCAAGCCCGTATTACCGTTTATGATCCTGTTAGCCGCTATGCAGCTCCTCTTCTATGGCAACCAGTTCATTGGCCCGAACCTGCAGAACGTGGTTCTCTGGAAGTGGTGGATTGTCAACGTCACTACCGGCAGTGTGCAACTGGTGGTCATTTCCATCCTGCGGTTCCTGCAACTGCTGTTGCTGGCCAGTCTGCTGACCAACACGACCACCACAACTGAACTATCGCATGGCGTGGAGCGGCTGCTGCGTCCCCTGGCACGGATAGGCGTGCCGGCGCACGAGCTATCACTGGTCGCGACCATCGCCCTGCGCTTTGTGCCCATTCTGGCGGAACAGCTCGAGACGGTGGCCAAGGCTCAGGCGTCACGAGGGGCAGAGCTGGCAGGGGGCGGCCCGCTGCACTTGGTTCAGTCGGCGCGACGGCTGGCGGTGCTGATTGTACCCCTGTTTATGGACGCCTTTCGCCGCTCGGAAGATCTCATTCTGGCCATGGAGGCACGCTGCTACCTGGGCGGTAAGAACCGCACCCATCTCATCGAGCTGAGGTATAATGGGATAGACTATGCGGCGATAGCAGCAAACCTCGTGCTCGCCGTCTGGCTCATTGTCTATCGCAACCGGTTTCCGTTCTAGCCAGGCAGAAGAACAAGGTGCCTTTCCTGACCGCAGCGGAGATGAAGGAGGTAGTTCGATGCAAAGCGGGCTGAGTGTGCGCAAGATCGTCATTTCTGGCGTGCTGGGGGCAATTGCCATCCTGCTCGGAGCAACAAGACTCGGATTCATCCCCGTGCCGTTTATCGTGGGCGACGCGACCATCATGCACGTGCCGGCGATCATCGGCGGAATCCTTGAAGGGCCCATCGTGGGGGCCATCATCGGCACCATCTTTGGGGTGTTCAGCTTTCTCCAGGTGGGGGCACCCATGTTCAAAGATCCGCTGATCTCGATCCTCCCGCGCGTCCCCATCGGCGTCACGGCGTTTCTAGCCTACGCCGCACTGAAAAAGCGCAACGAGTACCTGGCCCTGATCATCTCAGCCATTGTGGGCACGTTCACCAACACGCTGTTGGTGCTGGGCATGGCCGTGCTGAGGGGCTACCTGACTCCTGCCGTCGCGGGCGCGATCGTGCTGCCTTTTGGCTCGGCCGAAGCAGTCCTGGCAGCGATCATCGTGGTGGCTGTGGTCAGCGCCTGGAAGCACCTCGAGTCGGGGCACGGCAAGTCCAGGATCTAGCTGCGAGCTCTAGCGCAAGACGGTGATCTGAACTGCCTCGGAACAGAAGGACCGTCCCACAGGGTCGGTCAGTTCGGCGACAAAGGTGTGCTCGCCCGGCGTGAGCTGCCACAGCGTCGCGTACGGAGGTGAGGTCAGCTCGTTCAGAAGCTGATCGTCGGCGTACAGGCGAAGCGACGCCACTTCCACCGAGGCCTGGGCGCGCACCTCGATGCGTTGTGAGTCTTCGGGAACAGAGGATACCATCCGGTAAGTGGTGCCGGCGCGCGGGCTAACCAGGACGACCGCCGGCGCGGGTTTCGCAGAGCCGCCGGCCGGACTCGTCCGGTCGATGAAGTAGTGAACCCCCACGCGGTACTGCTGCTCGGCCACCCAGTCGGCCGCTTCTGCTGGCAAAAAGACCCCAACCTGTCGGCGCAGGTACTCGGGCCGGGTATCAGGCGAGGCCAGCTCGCCAGTGCGTGAGTCGACCTCGACCCGGCGATGCATTGTGCAGGTCGCAGTCGGGCCGTGTCCCTCGATGAACCACTCCTGGCGAACGGGACACCACGGCCCCGGAAGCGCCCCTGACTCGGCGCACACGGTCTCCCTGACCATCCCCTGAGGTACGTCGAAAGGCAGCACTGCCTGGCCCTTCAGTGCCTCGAGCATGACATCATGCCAGAGCGGAGCGGCCCCGCTGATCCCGGACACATCGACCATGGGCGAGTTGTCCGCGTTGCCCGTCCACACGCCCACCACGAGCTGCGGCGTGTAGCCCACGGTCCAGTTGTCTCGCCAGTCGGTAGTAGTTCCTGTCTTGGCGGCAGCGGGTCGATCCAGGGTGAGTGCGCTATCTTCGCCAAAGGCAGGGATTCTCGCCTCGTCGTCGGCCAGGATGTCCGTGATCCAGAAGGCTACCTTCTCATCGAGGACGCGCGCGCGAGCCGGCGTAGCCGCCTGCCTGAGCAGAGCGCCGGAAGCGGCCTCCACGCGCGTGATGGCCACCGGGTCAACCCTCAGGCCGCCAGACGCAAAGGCCGCGTAGGCTGCCGTGAGGTCAAGCAGCCTGACCTCACCACCGCCGAGCGTGAGAGACAGACCGTAGCGCTGCGGGTCGGTAAGCGTAGAGAGGCCCATCCGCTGTGCCAGATTCACGACCTGCGGAACGCCAACGTGATCGAGGGTCTTGACCGCAACCACATTCAGCGACGAGCCGAGCGCCTCCCGCAGGAGCACCGGGCCGTGGTAGATACGGTCATAGTTCACCGGAACGTAGGTCGCGCCTTCACGCGTGGTAAAGGCCGACTCGATATCCAGTACCATCGTGGCCGGCGTCCAGGCGGGGTCGTTGCTGAACGCAGCGGCGTAGGTCACCGGTTTGATAGCCGAGCCCGGCTGCCGGGGCATCAGGGCGACGTTGACTGCCCCGCTGATGCGCAAGTCAAAGTAGTCCGGGCTGCCCAGCATGGCCAGAATCTGCCCGTTGCGCGGGTCGATGGCTACCACCGCGGCGTCGGTGACGTTGTGCGCTGGCTCGTTCACCTGCGCCACAGAGAGCTGGCTCAGGTGGTAGCGCGCGAGGGATTCCACGCGGGCCTGGAGGTCCACGTCCAGCGTGGTGTGCACCCGCAGGCCGAGCCGGTAGATCTGCTCATCCCCAAACTCCTGGCGCAGCAACCCCCAGACGTACATTATAAAGTGCGGAGCACGAATGGGAAAGGGAGTGGCCGCATAGTGGAGCTGCTCGTTCGCCGCCTGCTCTGCCTCCTGAGGCGCAAGCAAACCTTGTTTTACCAACAGCCCCAGAACCACCGCCTGACGAGCCTGTGCGGCTGCTGGGTCGCTCAATGGGTCGTAGAGGGCCGGCGCCTGAGGAAGCCCGGCGATGAGGGCACACTCAGCCAGGTCCAGATCCTGAACCGGCTTGCCAAAGTAGGTGCGAGAGGCTGCTTCCACGCCGTAGGCCAGGTTGCCGTAGTAGATCTGGTTCAGGTAAAGCTCGAGAATGCGCTCCTTGCTCAGCGTCCTGGCCAGCCGGAAGGCGAGGATGGACTCGCGCAGCTTGCGCCGCAGGGTTCGCGGGGTGCGTTCCTCAGGACTCAGAAGCAGATAGCGTGCCAACTGCTGGGTGATGGTACTGCCCCCGGAGAGCACCTCACCGCCGCGCAGGTTGATCCAGAGAGCGCGCAGGATGGCCCGCGCGTCCACACCGGGATTGGCGTAAAAACTGGCATCTTCCGTAGCGACTGTAGCCTCACGCAGCCACAAGGGGATCGACTCGAAGGACACCGGCTGGTGCCGGCCCAGATTGGGGTCGAGAATCTCGTACAGCACCCGACCGCGTCGATCATAGATGATCGTGCTAGGGGCGATTCCCGCGCTGGATACCCGACGAGGATCTGGCAGGTCGCGGAGCAGCCATAGGTAGACTGCTCCGCCGATGACGACGAGTGCGCCGGTCAGGAGCAGAGCCAGACGTGATCTGGTAAGCATCTTCTTGGCCATGGTACTCGATCAGTGGACGACGTGCGCGCGGCCGCTGTTCCCACGGGCGCACGGAAGCGGCGACGTCAGTCTAGAGCGCCAGTCGCTCGCTCACATAGAGCAGCAGGAAGGACAGGCTGTTGATGAAGGTGTGAACAAAGATGGCCGGCCACAGGGAGCCGGTCAGCTCGAGCAGCCCGGCGAACAGCACGCCGAGCAAGAAGATGGGCGGGTAGGAGGTCGGCAGGATGTGAATCAGCGCAAAGATCAAGCCGTTGAGCAGCAGCGCCCACTTCAGGCCCAGATGCTGCCTCATACCGGCGAACAGGTAGCCGCGGAAGAAGACCTCCTCGGCAAAGGGTCCGACCAGACCGCCGGCCAGGAGGGCAGCAACGAGCCCGCCGATTCCGCCGCCAAAAAGGGGCAGCATGTTGGGTTGGGTACGCAGATTGAAAAGGCTGAGCACCAGCGACCAGATGACGGTGCCGGTCATTGCCAGTGCCCACGCCGCGCATCCCAGGACCAGGCCACGCACCATACTGAAGGGCCTGAAGCCTACGCTGGACCAGCCCAGCCCATGCCGGCGCAGACCAAACCACCACACCGGCAGCAGCAGGCCCAGTTCACCGATGAGGGTGATCGCGCCGGTGACCTGCTTGGGGAGTGGCGCCGACAGGCGTGACTGAAGCACTGCCAGCGCAGCAGTGAGGGCGAAGGTCAGGACAAACATGGAGGCAAGGCCGCTAACGCCCACCGCCACCAACTCCCGCTTTGACCAGGGCAGCGACGGTGGGGGAGTGCCGCGGTCCTCGAGCAGATTGCCTCCTGGTACCGTAGAGATGCCGCTGTCGGCAAGGTCCGGCTGGTTGCTCATGCGCACGATCCTTCTCCACGCCGCTCGAGGCAGCGCGCCAAAGATGGGGAGTGGATATGGCCTCCCGCAGCGCGCTGCGGTAGAATCGGCCGTGACTTGGCTGGCCACGAGTATAGAGCCAAGTAGGATGGTGGTCAACATCGACCTGATGGAAGACAAATGCGCTCCGGGGTCATCCGACCAAGAGCCATCGGTGACATAATACAGACACCTGGCCCTACGAGGAGAGCAGCAGGGCAGAGCTTGAGCCGCGTGACTCGGCAACCAGTGCCAGCCTCAGGGCCAGCGCTGGTTGCGGGCTCTGGCGGGTTGTGCTACAATTGAACCGTGCACGGAATTGGTTTGCGCGATCACACGGGAGCTTCTGAACGGGAGAAGAGGTGCCGCCCATGACCGAGCAAGTTGTGCTATGCCCCCAGTGTCAGGGTCAAGTTTGCTTTTCGGGCCCCCGCCGTTTTGTGCAGTGTGCCTGCTGCGGGAGCAACCTGGTAATCCGATGTGACGAAGCAGGGCAAGCCAGCCTCGAGATGCCAGGCCCGGCCTTTCTCGAGCTGGCCGCCACCAGCCCGGGAGAGCGAGCCAAGAGCCTGGCCCTCCAGGTCTCGGACGCCCAGGAGGAGCTGCAGTTGAGACAGGCCGAAGTAGATGCCACCTCTACCGCCTACTGGCGAGGGCGACTCGGGCTGCAGCGGGTGATCGCTGGTTCGCAGAACTGCACCTATGTTTCGGGCCTGCTGTGCGCTGCGGCTGGCTTTCTGGCGCTGTTCGCCCTGCAGTCTGACGAACGCCTGTATGGGGGAGCGATTGCCCTGCTGATAGCGCTGGTAGCCTGGGCATTCCAAAGGGAATGGCGAAGCGAAGAGAAGCTCGGGGAGGCCGACCTGGCCGGCTCGCTCGCTGCTGTGGCTGAGGCCAGGGCCGCCTACGACGCCACAATGAACCGCCTGGCCGACCTCTCTTGCGAGCAGTCCATCTGCGTGGCGTTTGCGAGCGGCGCAACGGAAGCAGCACCGGCATGAGACTGCCTTTTGAAGTTGAACTGGCCGGTGAAGGCGGGCAAGGGGTAGTACTCGCAGCAATCATCCTGGCCGACGCGGCGGCGACCTATGACGGCCGCTTTGTCGCCCAGTCGGCCTCCTACGGCCCCGAGGCCAGGGGGGGACTGACCAGGTCCGAAGTAGTCATCAGCGACCAGGAGATCGATTATCCCAAGGTAGTTCGTCCGGACCTGCTCGTAGCGATGAATCAGGACGCTTGCGACAAGTACGCCAGCCGGCTGAAGCCAGACGGAGTGCTGGTGGTTGACTCGACCCACGTGAGCATCGCGCCGCCGGGCAGGGTGTACGCCGTGCCCATCACCAGACTGGCAGAGGAGTCCACCGGGCGGCTGGTTACGGCCAACGTCGTGGCCCTGGGAGTCATCGTGGGGATTTCGGGCGCCGTGTCCGACGCCGCAGCGGAGAGCGCCGTGCGGGCCAGGTCTCCGGAAGGGACGGCGGAGGTCAATCTCAAGGCACTGCACGCGGGGCTGACGGCGGCGCGGGCAGCAGCACTGCAGTGAGCAGGCGGGAGACTGCAGCTCGAGACCCGGTCGGAGGCAGGCACCGGGTCTTTTTGTGGGAGGATGAATGAGGGTCGAGTTCACCGGGAAGCATCGCGAGTACGACGGGTTCTTCAAGCTCGATTCGTACGCTCTGCGCTTTCAGCGCTATGACGGCACCATGACCCGGCCTGTGGAGAGGCTGGTGTTCGAACGGGGTGACTCAGCGGCCGTGTTGCTATACGATAGCGAGGGACGGACGGTTGTGCTGGTCGAGCAGTTTCGCTTGCCGGCGTACCTCCGGGAGGAGGGAAATGGAACGCTGCTCGAGGTCGTCGCCGGCACGATAGAGGAGGGTCGCGCCCCCGAGGACGTGGCGCGATGTGAAGTGGTCGAGGAGGCGGGTTTTTCGCTGCAACAGCTCGAGCCAGTGGGCTGCTTTTACGTCAGCCCGGGCGCCTGCACCGAGCGCATCTGGCTCTACATCGCCTGGGTCAAGCCGCAGGACAGGATCGGCAGCGGCGGGGGAGTGGGCGACGGCGAGAGCATTCGAATACACGAAATGCCATTGGCCGAGGCGCTGCTCCGGGTTCAAGAGGGCAAGATACGCGACGCCAAGACGATCATCGCTTTGCAGCATCTGGCACTGAGCCTGAGGCACGACGATGCCTAGGCCTGCCCTGATCTCGGATCCGTCGCTGAGCAGCCTGCTCGCGCGCATTGCGGCAGAGTATCCGGGCCTCTATCTGGCCGGAGGGCGCATTCGCGATTGGCTGCTGGGCCGCGAGGGCCGCGATGTCGACCTGTGCGTCGCTCGTGGGGCGATACGCCTGGCTAGGGGCATTGCCAACGCCACGGGAGGAGCGTTCTACATCCTCGATGACGACACGGATGCGGCGCGCATCCTCTACCAGGAAAGCGGCCTCGTCGTCGACCTGGCCAGCCTGCGTGGTGGTGACATAATCAGCGATCTCAAAGCCAGGGATCTGACCATCAACGCCATGGCAGTGCGTCTGGCGGATGTAGCACTTGCCGAGCCACGGCTGATCGATCCGTGTCACGGGCGCCAAGACCTCGAGGCGAGAGTGGTCCGCGCGACCTCGGAGGAGGCGTTTCGGCACGATCCAGTCCGGCTGCTGCGAGCGGTGCGGCTGGAGGCAGTGCTGCGCTTCAGGATTGAACCGCAAACAGAGGCCTGGATCAGGAGAGACGCCAGCCTGCTGCCCAACTCCTCACCGGAGCGGATACGCTACGAGCTCTTGCAGATCCTGGCCACCGCCGGCGTGGCGAACCACGTCTTGAGGCTGCACACGCTCGGCCTGCTCGCGTCGGCACTGCCAGAAGTGGCCCTGCTGGCGGGGTCACCGTCCTCGCCAGAAAGGGGCGCCGCCAGTCAGCTTGAGTGGACCCTGGCCGTGCTGACGGGCATTGAACGTCTCGAGACGCAAGGCAACTGGCTGGCGGAAGAAGAGAAGGTGCTGGGACCGTTCTCGGTCGAGCTGGCGCGGTATCTGGAAACCGCCATCTGCGACCAACGCACGCGCGGTCTCTTGCTCCGCTGGGCGGCACTCCTTCAGCGAATCGATGATGTCGACGCCGCACACTCCGAGAGCCAGGCCCACGAGAGCGGAGGCAACGTCTCAGGCGATCCTGCGGCCGAGATCACAGAGAGATTCCATTTCTCCGCGCAGGAAGTGAACCTGGCGCGTTCGACGGTGGCCAACGCGCAGGGGCTGTTGCGCCTGGCGGCGAAAGGCATGTGGGACCGCCGCGACCTCTACCGCTACTTTCAGCGAGCCATTGCCGGCCCCATCGAGCCGCTGCTGCTGGCCCGGGCCAGCCAGCCCATCCTGCCAGGCAAGCAAAGGCCCAACGGCGAGAGCCTGAGCCGGCTGGCTTCTGAGATTCTGGGGCACTACTTTCTGCACCCGGAGGAGCTGGTGACCCCGCCGACCATCGCCACCGGTGCAGACGTGATGGAATGGCTTGGTGTGGAGCAGGGTCCGGTGGTAGGTGCTGTGCTGCGCGAGATCCGCGAGGAGCAGGCCATGGGCCGGGTCTCGACGCGCGAACAGGCCAGGAAGCTGATTCGAGCAAGGCACGCCCGCGCGGACTAGCGGTTGGTCGTCCGGTCAGGGTCGTTCCACAGACGTGCTACCCACTCGGCCACGCGAGCCTGCGGATAGGCATCCCCGTCGGGCAGGTACGGCTTGACATCCAGAAGCGGCGTGCCGTTAAGCGCATCCAGCATGCGTACGACCAGGACATTTCCCTCTCGGGCCACCAGCGGACAGACCTGCAGCCCAATGGGATTCGGCCTACGTGGCGTGCGGGTAGCAAAGATGCCCACCTCGGGCAGATCCTGGCGATTCATAGGATGAACGTGCACCTGAATCGGGGGACGGATCTTGCTCAGCCAGAAGAGGACGTGGACGTGGGAGAATGCCTCGATGCCCTCCAGCGCCGGTGCCCACTCTGGCCGCAGCACCAGTCGATGAATGGCCGACTCCCAGCCCTGGGGCACGCTGTCCAGAAAGTCGTTCTCGATCACCCCGATGGGACTGAGGCGCATGGCCGGTTGGGATGGGCGAGGCGGCATAGCAAGTTAGGAACGCTTCCGCTGGACTGTGGGAGCACCGACCGTTGAGACCACCGAGTTCGTGCCGCCATAGGGATTGGGCGCGTAGCCGTCGGCGTTCCAGTCGTTGTGCCACTCCCGGCCGTTGACCAGGTAGCGGAACTCGTAGGTCTTGTCGCGGTCGAGTTCCAGCGAGATGCTCCAGGTGGGATCGTTGCGCCCCCGGGTCATTGGATGAGACGCTTCGTTCCACTGGTTGAAATCGCCGACCAGGAACACCGAGTCTGCCCAGATCGCCGGCGGCAATTCAAAGCGCACATTGACCCGGGCGGGGTTGCTCGACGGGGTCTTGATTATCATCGCTTGACTCCTTGAGCGTCATCGCTCAGACAGACGGCTTCTAGAAGACCGTGATGGGCACGGGAGTAAAGAGCAGCAAGAACAGGACGAGCACGGCAACTGCCAGGAGCTTTTCGCGGGTGCGCAGCGGCGTGAGGTCATCCAGCGGCTCAGCGTGGTGCTGGCCGAGCAGCACCAGGACCACGGCGAACGTCCACCAACCAGACCAGACAAAGCCGAGGGCAACGGCCGCAGCTACCATAAGGCGGCTGAGCCAGCGGGCATTGTGGCCCAACAGCGCGTAGGCTACGTGTCCTCCATCAAGCTGGCCTGCCGGCGTCAGGTTGAGACCGGTAATGAAGAGAGCTGCCCAGGCACCGAAAGCGACCGGAGCGAGGAACACATCGTATCCGCCGGAAGGCAAAAGGCGCCCAAAAACCAGGAACTTGAGCAGGGCATAGAGGGCAAAGTTGCCCTCCATCAGCGAGCCAGGAGTGTTGAGGATCGGCTGCACCTCGGAACGAAGCAGGCCGAGCAGCAGGAGCGGAACGGCTACGATCAGCCCGGACAGCGGCCCGGCAGCGCCGATGGCCAGAACCTGCCTGCGGTTGCGCATCGGCTCGCGAGTGCGGATGATGGCACCCATAGTCCCAAAGAGGCTCAACACGGGCATGGGGATGAAGAAGGGCAGGCTGGTGGCGACCCCGAGGCGGCGCGATACCAGATAGTGCCCCAGTTCGTGAGCAACCAGCACGCCGAGCAGGCCAACGGCGAAGGGCACGCCGGCCAGCGGATGCTGAAAGGGCCACAGCCAGTCGGTGGCCTGCAACAAACCACCGGCGTACAGGACAGAAATGACCGTCAGGCCAAACGAAACCAGGGCACCTGCATCGCGCGAGGACGGTCGGGCAGCAACCTTCGGGAGGGCGATGACTACCACACCACCGCCGCTCCGGCGCAGGACCGGGGTGCAGCCCAGCTCGGCGAATCGCGCCGCCATCTCACCGTAAGCGCGCTCGGGATCGGTCAAGAGTTGTCCGTACAGCTCGATGCGAGCGGGGGCTCGCGCACTGGTCATCACCCGTTCGACGCTCAGGACCGACTCGATGGAGCTGGCCAGCTGATGGGCCAGGTCGGTCCCGGCCAACGGCGCAGGAGTCACTTGAGACAAGGTTAGAATTCACTCCTCATCTGGCAGGGCGCAGCCATGCCCTACGAATCCTCACCGCAGGCGGACGTGCGCTGCAGGCAGTCCTGAACGTACTCGCGCATTTCGGGGCCCAGCTCGTCGTCCGCAAGGGCGAACTCGATACAGGCACGGAAGTAGCCATCAAAGTTGCCAATGTCGTGATGGCGCTGGCCCTGTTTGAGGCAAACCGCCCGCACCCTTTCGCCCTGACGAAGCAGCATGCGCAGCGCATCGACCAACTGCAGTTCGCCGCTGCGGGCCGGGCGAGTGCAGCGGATGGCCTCGAAGATGGCCGGGCCAAAAACGTAGCGCGCGGCGATGGTCCAGTCACGTTTGGTGTCAGAAGCCCGCTGTTTGTCGACGATCTGCGCCACCTCGAAGGCGCCGCCGGTCACGCTCTCGCTGTCTGCTGGCACCACCAGACTATGGTGTCGCGAGCGATCCCGAGTATTGGGCTCTACCGCAATGACGGCGGCTATGCCGCCCTTCTGGTGTTCGGTGATCATGCTGCGCAATAGCGCGCCCATATCTGACTCGCAGATGATCGAGTCGCCCAGTGCCGCCACAAAGGCGCTGCCGCCGACCCAATCCTCGGCCAGACTCAATGCGTCGGCGACACCCTGGGGTCCGCCCTGCCTGATGTAGGTGAGATGCAGGCCCGATTCCAGGTAGGCCAGCTCTGCCAGCAGGCCGTCGCTGCGTTTGTCTTGCAGATAGCGGACCAGTTCGGGGTCGTGGTCAAAGTGCTCTTGGATCAGGGCCTTTTTGCGCCCCGTGACAAAGCAGATGTTCTCCAGGCCCGCAGCGCGCATTTCCTCCACCACATACTGCACCATCGGGCGCCGACCGACAGGCAGGAGCTCCTTAGGCAGCGCCTTGGTTGCAGGCAACAGTCTGGTGCCGAGTCCACCAACAGGGATGATTGCCTTACGAATCTGCTCAGCTTTTACCATTCGCCTTCCTTTCGCGCTGCGGTCACTGAACCGCGCCAGCCAATTCTAGCCGTCCGGCCCGACGGCGGCAAATGCCGGGCTAGGGCCTCTTCCGGAGGACAAGCGGCAGGTGCAGCCTGGCCGCGGGCGTGGCGGTGGGCGTGGGAATCGCCCCGAGAGCCGCAGCCACGTCCAGTTTGCCACTACCCCACCGCTCGTTCGGCACGACGCCGGTCTGCAGATCCGCTCGCGCCGAATTACGCAGCCACTCGCCGACTGCCTCTGGTCGCAAGTAGGGGTAGGCCTGTCGCACCAGGGCCACTGCTCCCGCGACGTGGGCGGCGGCAGCACTCGTGCCGCCAAACCAACGGTACTGACCGAAGGAACCGCCTTCCACGGAGCGTGACGAAGCAGTGGCGACGTCGGCGAAATGGCCGGGCGCGGCCAGAGCGATAGCTGGTTCTCCGTCCAGCCGCGGCCCGACACCGCTGAACTGAGAGCGCACGCCAACCGGGTCGCCGCCCCTGCCGCGAGTGCTGTAGGAGGCCACGGCGATGGCACTGTCAGCGGTGGCCGGTGAGGTGACCGTGTAGAACGCGTCCACGCTATCCATAAAGACCACGCCGCCCTCCCAGTTGCGATCCTGGTCGGTGAGATACAGGTTCACATTCAGCCCGTAGCTGAGACGGTTGGTGAGGCGCAACGTCCAGATGCCAGCATCGACCGGAGTGCCGTCGCCAAAGAGCCCAATGTCAAAGCGCACTGTGTCCCGGGGAGAGTGGTCGCGCGAGCTAATGACGATGTGCCCGGCCAGGGGGGTAACCGTGTCGTTTCCGGGTAGCTGCACAACCGACCCACCAGGCGAGACCAGCTCGACGCGCAGACCCGAATCCCAGCGGTGCCAGAGAATGCTCACCCATACCTGGGTAGTTGGCTGACCCAGGGGAACCATCAGCCGGACCTGGTGCGAGCCGGCTGTACCTAGGACGAGGTGCGCGTGTTTGGCGCCGTTGGCCAGGTTGCCGGCAGGGGCCACCTGAACGATCCCTCTGGCCGATTCGGCGTCGAGCATCTGCTCCAGGTTGGAGGAACCATCCAGGAACTCCTGAACCCAGCTACCGAATTCGTAGAGCATGACTCGGGCGCCGTTCCGCTCGGCCCAGGGGATGTAGACTGACGGTTCGTTGGTCCAGCAATCGGCGACCAACAGGCTGGCGCCAGGTGCTATTCCCACGTAGCGTCGCAGGCCGACCTGTCCACCGGCGACGATGCTGGCGGCCTGGGTGCCGTGGCCAGACCGGTCGGACGGCGAGTCGATCAGGTTGACGCCGCGGCGGGCCTGGACCTTGCTGCTTCCAAGAGCGACGAGAGTCTCGCTGATACCAATGGTCGAGTCGTGGTTCAGGTCGCGACCAAGCAGGATTGTTTCGCCGAACGCCGAGTGCGTCTCGGTGAATCCCGCGCTGGCACCCACGTCGCGCTGCGCGTTATTGTTGGCATCGATGTACAGCCAGTCCACGGAAGGCACATAGCCCGCGTGAACAGTGCCGGGGACCTCATCGCCAGCCTCAGAGGTCGCTCGCACAACACGAAGCAGCTCGCCCGAGTCGGCCTCGCCGTTAGCGTTGAGGTCGATGCAATCGATCCCCGGGTCCAGGGTCCCATTGTGGTTGACGTCGAGCCAGCCATAGGTCGCACCATCGTCGCGCCAAAAGTCGGGGTGGTAGACATCGATGCCGGTGTCGAACAGGGCAACGGTGATTCCCTCGCCAATGATGGGACGGCCGGCAGCATCGACCATGGCCCAGGCAGCGTCCGCGCCGACCTCGGGGGCGCTGAGGTCCAGCGCACCGGCCATGGCAGGTTTCCACACACTGTCGACGCGTTCGATGCCCGGCCAATCGGCCAGGCGTGCCAACGACTCCCAGGGCACCTCAACGGCGTGGACGCGGTCAAACGAGACGGGAGCAGAGCTCCAGTCGACACCCAGTGCCTCGGCCAGATGGGCCCTGTCCTCCGAACGCGGCTGGGCGCCGCGCTGGAAACGGACGGTGACGGGGATCCGCGAATCCTTGAGGTGCCCCTGGAGGGACTCGGGCAGCCCGCTGTGCCCTCGCAGTGCGGCGAGCATGCGCAGCGTCGAGTCCAGGCGGTCAGGCCGCTCGCCGCTTTGGACGCGCAAAAGACCAGCCGAGAGCAGCACCAGTGCAAGGACGATCAGGGTCCACCGCGACAGACGGGGCAAGCGCAAGTTGTTCCTCCAGTGTAGACAGTGCGGCTGAACAGTGCCGGTTTGTCATCGTTCCCACAGCGATCGATTGTAGGGCCGGAGCCCTGTCCGGGCAAATGCGCGCCCTTGTAGCAGCGATGTGGCCGATGGTATACTGCCCGTTGTGAAAGGGAGCAGGCGCAGCATGAACAACGAGGAACTCGTCAAGCGGGTATTCGCCAGCTTTGCCCGGCAGTATGGCGGCGGGAAGCCACGCTGTTTCCGCGCCCCGGGCAGGGTCAACCTGATTGGCGAGCACACGGACTATAACGACGGCTTCGTCTTGCCTGCAGCCATCAATCGGCAGGCGATTCTGGCGGTGCGCCGGCGACCTGACCAACTGGTTCGCCTCTACTCCGACCAGTTCCGGCAATCAACGGCCTTTGACCTCCAGGCTATCGTGTCCGACCCCGGCGCCTCCTGGAGCAACTACATCCGGGGCGTGGCGCTGGTGCTGCAGTCACGGGGGTTTCACCTGTGCGGTCTGGATGCTGTGGTTGCCGGGGATGTGCCCATGGGGGCCGGTCTTTCGTCGTCGGCCGCCCTGGAGGTGGCGGCGGCTGCGGCCTGGCGCAGCGTAGCCGAGCTCGAGCTCGATGATGTGGACCTGGCGCTCATCTGCCAGCAGGCAGAGCGCGAGTTCGTGGGCGTACAGTGCGGGATTATGGACCAGTTCATCTCCACGCTTGGACGCTCGGGCCACGCCCTGTTAATCGATTGTCGCTCGCTCGGCTATGAGCACATCCCCATACCGGAGGGCATTTCCGTTGTGGTCTGTGACACCAGGAAGCGACGCGGGCTAGTGGATTCCAAGTACAACGAACGGCGGCGCGAGTGCGAGCGCGGCGTCGCTCTGCTGAGCAAGCGCCTGCCACAGGTCAGGGCGTTGCGCGATGTTACGCTGCGGCAGCTCGAAGCATATGCCAACGATCTCCCCGAGTTGATCTTGAAGCGGTGCCGACACGTTGTGACGGAGAACGAACGCGTGGTGAGAATGGTCGACTCGCTGCGCCGCGGCGACCTGGCCGAGGTCGGCCGGCAGATGGCCCTGTCTCACCTCAGTCTGCGCGACGATTACGCAGTGAGCTGTACCGAGCTCGACGCAATGGCAGAGGCGGCGCAGGGAACGCAGGGCACCATCGGCGCGAGGATGACCGGCGCCGGATTCGGTGGCTGCGCGGTAGCGCTCGTCCAAACTGCACTGCTGGGCGACTGGGTGCCGGCAGTGCTGGCCAGGTACCGTGCCGCCACCCGCATCCAGGGTGAGACCTACATCTGCCAGGCGGCAGACGGGGCGAGCGAGGTCACGCCGGAACAGGCGTGACTCATTTGCCAGCTTGCAGCAGGGGAGCGGAAATCGGTGCCAGCCGGGCGTGAGTGACGCGAATGAGATCCTGCGGCTTGAGCCGCAGGTTGACACCGCGTGCGCCAGCGCTTACATAGACGTGCTCGATGCTGGCCAGCGTCTCGTCGGCATAGACTTCAAAGCCCTTGTTGAGCAGGGCAATGGCCGAGATGCCCCCCACCTCGAGGCCGGTCAGGTCCTCGGCCTCCTTGTGCGAGGCCATATGCAGCTTCTTGTCGCCGCTGGCCTGGGCCAGCAGCTTGAGATCCAGTGCCCGGTCGCCTGGCAGCATCACCAGCAAGGCGTGACCCCGCTCCCGGAGCACCACCAGGGTCTTGAACACCTGCTGAATGGGCGCTCCCATCGCCTTTGCGGCGTCATCTGCCGAGCGGACCTCCGAGGAGAACTCAAAGGCCTCGTAGGCGACGTGCAGGGATTCGAGCACTCGCATCGAGTTCGTACGCGTCTTCACCGTCATCCTCCTAACCCTTGACCATTCCGCGCAGCGACCAGGCTCCGGCCCTGATGATCTCCACCTGCACCATCCTGCCTGTCCATTCACCATCGGCATCGAAGAACACCAGTTTGTTCGTACCGGAGCGGCCCTGCCAGCGGCCGCGGCGCTTGCCTTCGACGAGGACTTCCACCGTCCGTCCCAGATACGTCGAGTTGATTTCCTGCGAGATGCGGGTCTGAAGCTTTTCCAATGCGAGGCGGCGGCGCTCCTTGACTGGCTCGGGCACATCATCGGGCAGCAGTGCGGCCGGCGTGCCGGGGCGGGGTGAGTACCTGGCCAGGTGCACGGTATCGAGGCGCTCGGTTGCCACGAGGTCATAAGTGGCCGCGAACTGCGCCTCGGTCTCACCGGGGAAGCCAACGATGACGTCTGTGGCAATGCTGCAACCCGGAACACGGGCGCGAATCTCGCCTACCAGAGCCGAATACTGAGCCGCGGTGTAGCCCCGGCCCATCCGACGCAGCACCGTGTCGTCACCCGACTGTACTGGCAGCTCAAAATGCGGACAGACCCGCTCCAGGCGAGCCACGGCATCGATGAGCGTGACGCTCATCTCGGCCGGGTGAGAAGTCAGGAAGCGCAGCCGCAGCAGGCCGTCAATGCTGTTGACCATGGATAGAAGCGTCGCCAGGTCGACGCCTTGCTCGGGCAAGTCGTGCCCGTAGGCATCCACATTCTGGCCTAGCAGCACGATCTCACGCGCGCCTTTGCCCACCGCACTCACCGCATCAGCGAGGATGTCACCGGCAGGGCGGCTCTGCTGGCAGCCCCGACGGAGGCGAACGATGCAGTAGGTGCAGTGATGATCACAGCCGAGAGAAATGGGAATGGAGACAGACACTGGCGAAGGGAAGGGGGGAGCCGGCTGGTCTGGTTCGCCGAGGCTGCGCTGACGGACGAACTCGGCCAGCCCGCGAATGTCAGAGGGGCGGAAGAAGGCGTCAACCCAGGGGAAACGCCGCCCCAGGGTTTCGGCATCGTCGACCAGGCAGCCCATGACTAGGACCAGCGAGTCAGGGTGGAGCTGCTTGTGGCCTTTCAGGGAGTCGATGCGCGCCACCGCCTTGTCTTCGGCGGCCTGGCGCACGACACAGGTGACGAGGACGACCACATCCGCTTCGTCAGCCGGAGCGCTCGCCTCATAGCCGAGCGAGGCCAGGGCCTCCCGCACCTTTTGTGCGTCGGCATCGTTCATCTGGCAGCCGATGGTCCAAATGTGTTGGCGTCTCATTGCGGCGGATTGTACATCAGGCGGGGTGAAACGTTCAATCGGCTGTTGGTCACTTGGAGCCTGGGCCGGGCTGTGGTAAGATGGGCCAAGTTCGACAGTGGAGGGTAACGCAATTGATTCCCTTGCGCGATCTCAACCCCAGGCGTCGGTTTCCCCTGATCACCATTGCCCTCATACTCATCAATGTCGCCGTGTTTGCTGTCGAAGCCCTGACCCCCAACGAACAAGCCCTGAGTGAGCTGATCTTTACCTGGGGATTGATCCCGGCGAGGCTTGGCACCCTCGAACCAGCGGCTTTTGTCACGATCATCACCTCGATGTTCCTGCACAGTGGGTTCATGCACATCGCCGGCAATATGCTCTACCTGTGGGTCTTTGGCGACAACATCGAGGCCGCCCTGGGCAGTGCGCGATTCCTGCTGTTCTACCTGCTGTGCGGGGTAGGTGCGGCAATGGGGCAGTACATCATCGAACCGACCTCGCAGGTGCCCATGGTCGGCGCCAGCGGTGCCATTTCCGGCGTGATGGGGGCATACCTGCTACTCTACCCCCACGTCGAGGTCGAAACCCTCGTTCTCTTTGGCCTCTGGGGCCGGGTCGTCAGGCTGCCAGCAGTAGTCGTGCTCGGCATGTGGATTGTACTGCAGCTCTTTAGCGGGCTGGCCTCCCTGGGCGCGGAGGCATCGGGCGGCGTGGCCTTCTTTGCGCACATCGGCGGATTCCTCGCCGGCCTCGTTCTAGTGTTGATCCTGCGCCGTAAGCGATGGTGGGAACAATGAGCAATCCTGGACGCAAACTCTATCAACTGCAAGCGCTTGACCTCGAACTGAGAGAGCAGCTCAGCCGACTCAGGGAGAAGGAAAGCCTGTTGGGCGAAACGGCCGAGTTCCGCGCCGCCAAAGCGAGCGTGGACGAAGGCGAACGGGACCTGGCGGCCAGGAAATCAGCCGCCAAGGAGCTCGAGTATGAGCTGGCCCGCACCACCGACAAGCTCAAGAGCACTGAAGCCCGACTCTACGGAGGCGGCGTCAGCAATCCCAAAGAGCTCAACAGCCTCCAGCAGGAACACGAGTACCTGCAACGAACTCGGGGACGCTACGAGGACGAGCTGCTGCACGCCATGGCGGCACTCGAGGGGGCCGAGGCGGAGCTGGCGGCCAGGTCAAAGCACCTAGGCCAGGTTCGAGAGGCGTGGCAGAGCAGCCAGTCCGCGGTTACGGGGCAGGTGCAGGACCTCCGCGCCCGAGTGGCCGAGCTAAAGGCTCAGCGCGGCGGTCTGACAGCGGACATCGATGCGGCATCGCTGTCGTTGTACGAGGACCTAGCCCGCAAGAAGGGCGGGCGCGCCGTGGCGCTACTGGTGAAACAGACTTGCCAGGGGTGCAGAGTGACTCTGCCCAGTGGCAAGGCGCAGGAAGCGCGCAAGTCGGCGGTTCTGGTGCTCTGTACTAATTGCGGCCGCATCCTGGTGGCCGAATAGGCGGAACCAGGCAGGCCAACTGGTCGTCAATGGATGGCAGCGCGAGGCCCTCCAAGGCCGCCTGCAGTAACCCGATGTGCTACCAAAGGGGGTAGTATGGCGAAGATTGTCGTACCGGTCGGCGATGACTTGCCGCGCCAGGCGGATCTGGTGATTATCGGCGGAGGGATCATCGGCTGCGCCGGCGCGTTCTATGCCTCCAAGGCCGGCCTGTCCACGGTGGTGCTGGAGCGCAGGGATGCACTCGGTTCGTTGACCACCGCGGCGTCAGAGGAGTGTTTCCGGGCCCAGTTTGACGAGCCAGAGAACGTGCAAATGATGCTGGAGAGCATCGACGTGTTTGAGAGATTCGCCGAGATCACCGGCCTGGCCGACTGGGACATCCATCTGCGGCAGCAGGGTTACCTGTTTATGACAGCCGGAGATCCCGACGCGGTGCGAGCGCGAGTGGAAAAGCAGCGGGGCTGCGGACTGTCGGACGTCGAGTTTCTCGATGGCGACGAGGTACGTTACCGGTTCCCAACGGCG